>NZ_JBAPXX010000049.1:0-12240 GCF_049284435.1 Acinetobacter sp.
GCCAGGCGCTCATCTCAGGCGAGCAAGTAAAACTTTCGGGTTTTGGTAATTTCGAGTTGCGTGACAAGCGTCAACGTCCAGGCCGTAACCCGAAAACGGGTGAAGAGATTCCGATTTCTGCACGCCGCGTGGTCACCTTCCGTGCCGGACAGAAGTTCCGTCAACGTGTGGGAAATGAGCAGGTCAACTGATCTGCTTTTTTAAAAACTGGGATCTAATATTTTTAATTTTCAGTTTTTAAAATAAAAAAGAGAGCCAAAGGCTCTCTTTTTTTGTACTGAATAATCTAAAAGATTATTGAGCAGCAGCTTCAGAAGCAGCGGTAGCGTCAGCAGCAGCATCAGTAGCAACTGCAGCAGCAGCGTCAGCTTCAGCAACAGCAGCAACTTCAGAAGCAGCAACTTCAGAAGTAGCTTCTACAGCAGCAGCATCAGCAGCAGCATCAGCTTCAGAAGCAGCTTCTACAGCTTCAGATGCAGCTTGGTTAGCGTCAGTAGCAGCGTCGTCAGCTTTTTTAGCACAACCAACGAAAGCTAGAGTAGTAGCAACTGCAGCAGCAATAGCGATTTTTTTGAATAACATGGCATCACTCTCTAAAAATTGAGATTAAAAAAAACCAAAGTTAGTCTGTTAAGTGCTTTTATTGTTCCTAATTGTGTTAGGGACTAACAACGCAGGAGCAGTCTAACTGGTCTGCAAATATGCTATCACTGCGCATTTTTAATTGCTACTGGCAATGATCAAAAAAGTACGGAAAAACGATAAAAAATAAGAAGTTTTTAACAGAAAATAACAATGGAATGAAAGATTTAGATTGGAGAAAGGCTTGTTAAACACTTAAAAGTTATACAATTTTTAATCTGAATATTTTATTAATCAAAAACTTAAAAATAAGTTTACATAAATAAGGCTTGATTGTTTCATTCTGTAATTTATGTCAACCTAAAAAAGGCCACCGCTTAGGTGACCTTTCATTTGAAATTTTAATTTGAAGCTTTGCGTTTCATCTGATCAAAGAAATCATCATTGGTTTTGGTTTCTTTCATACGATCCAGTAAGAATTCCATTGCCGCCAATTCGTCTTGAGTATGCAGCAGCTTACGTAGAATCCAGACTTTACGCAGATTGTCTTCCGACATCAGGCGTTCTTCACGACGAGTACCAGATTTCTTGATGTTCATCGCAGGGAATACGCGTTTTTCAGCAATGCGACGATCAAGGGTAATTTCTTGGTTACCTGTACCTTTGAATTCTTCGTAAATCACTTCATCCATTTTACTACCAGTTTCAATCAGGGCAGTAGAAATGATGGTCAGTGAACCACCTTCTTCGATATTACGTGCAGCACCGAAGAAACGTTTAGGACGTTCTAAGGCATGCGCATCTACACCACCAGTCAATACTTTGCCTGATGAAGGAATCACGGTGTTATAGGCACGCGCCAAACGGGTAATCGAGTCAAGCAAAATCACCACATCTTTCTTGTGTTCAACCAGACGTTTTGCTTTTTCAATCACCATTTCAGCGACTTGAACGTGACGTGCAGGAGATTCATCAAAGGTAGAAGCCACGACTTCACCACGAACCGTACGCTCCATCTCAGTCACTTCCTCTGGACGTTCATCAATTAGGAGAACGATCAGAATAACTTCAGGATTATTGCGAACGATGGACTGTGCAATGCTTTGCAGCAGCATGGTTTTACCCGCTTTCGGCGGAGCCACAATAATTGAACGCTGGCCTTTACCAATCGGGGCCACTAGGTCGATCACACGGGTGGTTAAATCTTCAGTGGTACCATTGCCTAACTCCATTATCAACTGTTCAGTCGGGAATAAAGGCGTCAAGTTTTCAAACAGAATCTTGTTACGTGAATTTTCAGGTGTATCGTAGTTAATTTGATTGACTTTAAGTAAAGCAAAATAACGTTCGCCTTCTTTCGGCGGGCGAATGGTGCCAGTAATGGTGTCGCCAGTACGGAGGTTAAAACGACGAATTTGAGAAGGGCTGACATAGATATCGTCAGGACCTGCTAAATAAGAACCTGCGGCTGAGCGTAAAAAGCCAAAACCATCTGACAAAATTTCTAGAACGCCATCACCAAAAATCTCTTCGCCATTCATTGCATGACGTTTTAAGATGGCAAAAATAATGTCTTGCTTACGGTTACGAGCCATACCTTCGAGGCCCATAAACTCGGCAATCTTGATGAGTTCGCCAATCGGTTTTTTCTTGAGTTCGGTTAAATTCATAGGTGGTCAGATAGAATCAAAGTTCTGAGGTACAGGTTGGAAAGGGAGTAACATTCGGCCGCATACCAGCATTCAAACGAAAGCAATTGAATTTGCAAAAGAACAATTCAGAGATCTGTTTGAGTGTTTCAAAGAAAAATGTGAAAAACAATTTCTATTGCCGAGCGGCATCTTATGTAATGTGTCTTGTAAGAAATTGACAGGATTTAGGATCCTTTATCTCTTGAGTAGCGAATATAAGAGAAAATGCAAGGTTTGTCAATTTATAGCCGAAAAAAATACGCGAGCATGAGTCGCGTATTTTTTACTAAAAATGCTGTGCTTAGATATTTTCATCAATAAATGCAGTCAGTTTAGATTTTGGTGCAGCACCGACTTGACTCGCAACAACTTCACCATTTTTGAACATCAACAAAGCCGGGATGTTACGGATGTTGAAATTCACAGCAGTTTGTTCGCAAGAAGTTACGTCAACTTTCACGATTTTAACTTTGCCTTGGTATTCATCAGCAAGCACTTCAAGTACGGGTGCAATTGCTTTACATGGTGCACACCAGCCTGCCCAAAAGTCCACCAGTACAGGAACGTCTGATTGAAGAACGTCTGCTTCGAAGTTTGCGTCAGTAGTGTTTACGATGTTGCCAGACATGGAATGTGCTCCAGATTAATATTTTAAAGATAACTAATTATTAGTATTACATAGCCATCTTTAACAATGTAGGGGAATCTGTAAATTTTCAATGCTTAATGTTATTTTGTCTAATGGATGATCACGATAGTGATGATCGTGTCTCACTATTATTCCCGATACAAAAAAGAATAAGGCATTAAATTGTCGCTACAAATGGCTTTTAAATTGCATGCATGTGAATTACTCTAAGCACAATTCGTTAAAGGTTTATTTCTGGAATGTCTGACTTTTTGATTGATGAAGAATTACTTGCCGCCATCGATATGGGATCAAATAGCTTTCATTTGGCCATCGCCCGTGTAGATCATGGCGAAGTGAAGAAAGTGGCATCAATGTCAGAAAAAGTTCAGCTTGCTGCAGGACTAGATGAAAATAAGAATTTAACCGAAGCTGCCCAGCAACGCGGTTTGGCCTGTCTGGCCCGTTTTGTCGGACGTTTAGGTGCAGTTCAGCCGAACCGATTACGGATCGTGGCGACCAATGCGTTGCGTCAAGCCAAAAATGGCCATGAATTTATCCAGAAAGCTGCAGAAATTTTACCGAAACCCATCGAAATTATTGCTGGCCGTGAAGAAGCCCGTCTGATTTATCTGGGTGTATCGCATACCATGGCCAACAGCGGTCGCCGCCTGGTGGTTGATATCGGTGGCGGTTCAACTGAGCTGATTATCGGTGAAGAATTCGAGCCGATTCACACTGAATCGGTACAAATGGGCTGCGTAGCCTTTACCAAGGCCTATTTTCAGGATGGTGAAATCAGTGCCAAAGCTTTTGATAAAGCAGTTACTGCGGCACGTAAAGAAATTTCCGGAATTGCCAATACTTATAAAGAAGCCGGTTGGGATGCTGTCGTCGGCTCGAGTGGTACCATTAAAGCCTGCCGCCAGATTTGCGTCAATATGGGCTGGAGCAATGATCGCGAACAGTTGACGCGTGAAGGCCTGGAAAAGCTCAAAGATAAACTGCTTAAATATAAATATGTCTCGGACATGGAATTCGAAGGTCTGAAAGATGATCGTCGTGCCGTTTTACCCGCCGGCATTGCCATTCTTTATGCAGTCTTTGATGTATTGGGAATTGATCATTTAGTATATTCCGATGGTGCGCTACGTGAAGGCGTGATGTATGACTTGCTTGGCCGTTTCAAGCATGAGGATATCCGTGATCGTTCCGTACATGCTCTCATTGGCCGTTATAATGCCGATGCCAAGCAGGCAGAACGTGTGGTTCAGACCGCACAGAAACTGTTTAATGACGTGGCCAGTGAACTCGGTTTGAGTGTTGAAGATAGTGACCTGTTACGTCGTGCTGCCTATCTGCATGAGATTGGTTTGGCCATCAGTCACAGTGGCTATCATCGTCATGGCGCGTATTTATTACAACACTCGGATATTGCCGGTTTCTCGCAAGTTGATCAAAATCATTTGTCACATTTGGTCGCGCACCATCGGCGTAAATTGCGCGCTGATGCCAAGATTGATGTGATGAAAGTCGGTGGATCTAAACTTTTATGGTTATGTTTGCTGCTTCGTCTGTCGGTTTTGGTCAATCACAGTCGTAGCGATGAGATGCTTCCTGCCATTGAACTCAAGGTTGAAAATGCGCAACAATGGCAACTCAGCGTGTCTGGTGATGCCAAACAGTGGCCATTGCTGGTCGCTGAACTGCACGATGAACAGCAGCAATTTAAAAATTGGGAGATTGAACTCTCGATTCAATCCGAACAGTTTGTTAATTAATACCTTTATAGGGATGAAAACGGTTAACCTATGAAAAATAAAGCAACTCCATCAAAAGCATGGGCGACAGTGCAGATTGCACGTCATCCAGAACGTCCACAATTCCTGGACTATGTGGGTGAAATATTCACTGAATTTGATGCTTTGCATGGTGACCGCCTATATGGTGATGATGGCGCGATGATTGGTGGTCTGGCTCGTTTTGATGGTCAACCGGTGATGATTGTCGGTCAGCATCGTGGTCGTAGTACCCGTGAAAAATTACAGCATAATTTCGGCATGAGTAACCCGGAAGGTTATCGTAAGGCACAGCGTCTGCTAGACATGGCAGAGCGTTTTAACCTGCCAGTCTTCACTTTTATTGATACCATGGGTGCTTATCCGGGTGTCGGTGCAGAAGAACGTGGTCAGGCTGAAGCGATTGCCACCAGTCTGGCTCAGCTTTCCAACTTGAAAGTACCGGTAATTGCAACTGTACTGGGTGAAGGTGGTTCAGGTGGCGCACTTGGTATTGGTGTGGCAGACCGTGTGGTGATGCTCTCTCACAGTATTTATTCGGTGATTTCACCGGAAGGCTGTGCCTCAATTCTCTGGAAAACTGCTGAAAAAGCAGAGCAGGCAAGTGAAGCTTTGGCTCTGACTGCAGAAAAATTGCAGAAAATGGGTATTGTAGAATATGTGGTGGATGAAGGTGAGGGTGCTCATTTAAATCAGGATCAGGTCATGAACAGCTTGAAAGCAGTGCTGAAAGAAGCTTTGAATGAACTGCAACCAATGGAAGCGCAAGCACGATGCGAAGCACGTTACCAACGTTTAATGAAGTTTGGCAGCGACAATTTAGGTCTGGTTTCTTAAAACAGCTGCAGGACTTTCCTGCAGAGACAAAATTTCTCATCGGATGCAGTGGTGGCGTAGATTCTATGCTGTTGCTGCATCTGATGTTTTTTTTATGCCCGGAAAAAGTTCGGGCGATTTATGTCGATCACCAATTACAAGTAGTCAGTGCGGATTGGGGGGAGTTCGTAGCGGATCAATGTCAGCAACTGAATATTCCCTGCATCATCCAGCCAGTTCATGTCGCCAGTGGTAACCTGGAACAGCAAGCGCGCAATTCACGTTATCAGGCCTATCTGCAACATTTGCAAGCGGATGAAATGTTGGTGTTAGCGCATCATCAGCAGGATCAGGCGGAAACCTTGATGCTGCGTTTATTGTCTGGCGCCGGTGTTGATGGTTTAGCGGCAATGAAACAGGTGGATATACGTGAAAATTTCACGATTTGGCGGCCACTGCTGGATATTTCCCGTGAGCAGATTTGCCAATGGGCATCAGATCTGAATATTGAGAATATTGAAGATCCGACCAATGATGATACCCATTATGACCGCGCCTGGGCACGCCAGACCCTGTGGCCGATATTAAGCCAACGTTATCCTAAAATGCAAGCCGCCTTGGTGCGAACCAGTGAGTTAATGCAGGATGCCCAAGATATTTTGCAGAACGTACTGCAACAGGATTTAGCATCTTGTGGGACTGAAACGCAGCTCGATCTTGGTAAATTTCTACAGCTTTCCAAATCACGACAACGTCAATTACTCTCTGCCTGGATGAAAGGCGCGGGACAGTATCGTCCATCTTTAGCGATGGTAGAGCGTTTACAATGCGAAGTCATTCATGCCAAGCAAGATGCTCAGGCGGCATTGCATTGGCAAGGCTTTTACTATGTACGCTATCAGCAGCAATTATATCGTTTGACCGCAGAGACTTATTTGGCCGAGCAGCAACAGGTTCAAACTAGCCCGAAAACTATAAAATTCGCTTTAAAAGACAGCGTGCAGGTTTTGTCAGGGAAATTTACCATTGCGCCTGCACAGCTAGGTTTATCTCATGCATTATTGCAGCAACCTTTGCATTTGCAGCACAGGCAGGGTGGCGAAAAAATTCATTTATATGGCCGTGTCGGTACCTGGCCGCTGAAAAAAGCCATTCAGGAAGCGCAAATATTTCCCTGGGCTCGGCATACTATTCAAATATTAAGCACAGATAATGTTATGCTAGGCGTGTTTACCCCTAAAGGATTTTGGTTGGCCCAATCTGCATATTGTGAAGCAGGCGGATGGCTGCCGATTTCGGTTTCTTCAACTTTAGAACTCAACGACGAGCATTGAACATGAGTGCAGCTTTAAATTGTAATATCTGTTTTATTGGTGGCGGTAATATGGCCCAAGCCTTAATTGGCGGTCTGATTTCACGTGGTTTGCCAGCAACACGTATTACAGTTTCTGATCCGGTCGAAAAAGTCCGTGCTTTATTGGCGGAAAAAGAAATTAATGTGACCGGGGATAATAGTGCTGCAATTCAGGATGCAGATATCGTTGTGCTGGCGGTAAAACCTCAGGTTTTGGCTCAAGTACTGCAACCATTGAAAGGTTTGGTTAATAATAAGCTGATTATTTCCATTGTTGCCGGTGCAGAAATTGCCACATTGTCAGCATTGTTGGGGACAGAGCGTATTGTCCGGGTCATGCCGAACACGCCAGCATTGGTACAGACCGGTGCACATGGTTTATATGCTAATGCATCTGTAGAAACGAGTGATCGTGAGCTAGCAAGTCAGGTTCTGGCGTCGACCGGGCTGACCATTTGGGTCGAATCAGAAGCACAAATTGATGCAGTCACTGCAGTCTCGGGTTCGGGTCCGGCTTACTTTTTCTATATGATGGAAAGTATGATTCGTGCGGGTAAAAATTTAGGTTTGGATGAAAAGGTTGCAACTGCACTCACCTTGCAGACGGCTTTAGGGGCGGCGCAGATGGCGATTACCAGCTCGAATACGCCGGCTGAGTTACGTAAAAATGTGACTTCTCCGAATGGAACCACACAGGCCGCACTTGAAGTCTTTGATCGCGCCCAGATTTCTCAAAATATTCAGGCGGCACTTGCCGCTGCACAAAAACGCAGTCAAGAACTGGCACAAGAGCTCAGTGAAAGCAGCAAATCTTCAGTTTAATTTTTAGGAACGTTCAAGTATGGGTGCAAATTCTGCGCTAATTTTTGGCATTATCATTAACGTCGCGATTTTGCTCGTATTCTTCCGATTTTTAATGCAACTGGCAGCGGTCAGTCCTTACAATCCTGTGGTTCTTTCTACTGTGAAAGCCACTAAAATTGTAGATGTATTTGGTCGAATTTTCCCAACCTTGGCCAAAGGCCGAGTTAGTACTGCTGCTTTGGCATTATTGGTCGTGCTCTATCTGCTTAAAATTTTTGGCATGATGTATCTGTCAGGTGGGATGCCGAATGGGCCTGTCCATCTGATTATTCTGACTTTTGTCACCATGATGCAGGATTTGATCCGTTTCTGTCGTTACTTGATTTTTGCTACGATTATCTTAAGTTGGGTGGTGATGTTTACTCAGTCTCGTTCGCCTTATATTGAAGTAGTGCAAGAGCTGGCTGAGCCTTTACTGGCACCATTCCGCCGGATTATGCCAAATATGGGGATGATAGATCTTTCTCCAATCTTCGCTATTTTAACCCTGATCATTATTGAAATGATTATGAACCAAGTGGCGATTGTACTGCTCACTGGTCTTTAATCGGATTCAAATAAAAAAGGACGCTAAGGCGTCCTTTTTTTATTGTCTTAATCGTAGAAGTTCCTCTCCCTTTGGGATGAGAAGCATTGTTTCGCAAGAGGAGAGGGGAATATAAAAAATATACTGACCTCTCCCTAGCCCTCTCCTGGAAGGAGAGGGAACATATATACTCTTACCCAGTAATGTTGCTGATTTCCTAAAAATAGAAAAATATGCGTTCAAAACTTGATAGCAGAAAAGATTTTAATATCGCTCCCTCTCCCTTGGGGGGAGATATATAAATTAAAATCACCTCCATCCCAACCTTGCTCCTATAAGGAGGAAGGTGCTTAAAGGCATATTAATGCGCCTCATCCCAGTTTTTGCCTTTACCCACTTCTACCACCAATGGTACAGAAATCTGCAATACCGATTGCATCACTTCAGCCAGTTTAGGTGCCAGTTCATCGGCAATGTTTTCATCGACTTCAAATACCAGTTCATCGTGAACTTGCAGCAGCATTTTGGCCTGATCTTTTGGCAACATCTTATCGACTTCAATCATCGCTATTTTAATGATATCTGCAGCCGAACCTTGTAGTGGGGCATTAATCGCAGCACGTTCTGCCGCTTTACGCACCATCATATTACGGGCATCAATATCTGGGGTATATAAACGGCGTCCGAGCAAGGTTTCAACAAAACCTTGCTCTAATGCCACCTGACGGGTACGTTGCATATAGTCATAAATGCCCGGATAACGATGGAAATACTGCTTGATATAATCCTGTGATTCTTGACGGGTAAAACCTAACTGTCGGATCAGACCAAACTCGGACATGCCGTAAAGTAGGCCGAAGTTGACGGCCTTGGCCTGACGGCGCTGGTCATTGGTCACTTCTTCCAAAGGAATGCCTAGAACCTCCGCTGCGGTACGGCGGTGTACATCCTGACCATGAATAAATGCATCCAGCAGGGCTTCATCCTGAGATAGATGAGCCATGAGACGCAGTTCAATTTGTGAGTAATCGGCTGCCAGCAAGACACGACCTTCCGGTGCCACAAACGCCTTGCGGATTTGACGGCCAATTTCGGCACGAATCGGAATGTTCTGCAGGTTTGGATCAGTCGACGATAAACGGCCAGTTGCAGTCAATGCCTGATGGTAACTGGTATGCACACGGTGGGTATCAGGATTGGCCTGTTTGCATAGGCCATCGGTATAGGTGCTTTTCAGCTTGGACAAACCACGATATTCCAGAATCAGCTGGGCAATCGGATGTTCAATTTTTTCCAGTACACTTTCACTGGTACTGTATTGTCCGGTGGTGGTTTTTTTGCCGCCTTTTAGACCTAACTTTTCAAACAGGACTTCACCGACCTGTTTCGGTGAACTCACATTAAAGCTTTCCCCTGCAATTTCCATAATCTGGTTTTCCAGATCTTGCATGGTGTTGGAAAACTCCCCCCCAAGCTGATCCAGAAAAGCCAGATCCAGTTCGATGCCGTTTTCTTCCATTTGCGTCAGTACACGTGCGACCGGAACTTCAATATTATGCAGAATATTGACCAGTTCAGGATGTGCCTGTAATTTCCCGCTCAAGACTTCATAAAGACGATAGGTAACATGTGCATCTTCTGCAGCATAATGCGCTGCAGTTTCAAGTGGAATCTGGTTAAAGGTCTTCTGTTTGGCACCTTTACCAGCCACCTGTTCATAAGTCGTGGTCAGATGACTCAAATACAGACGGGCCACATCATCCATGCCATGACGGGTCGCGACAGAATTCAGGACATAGGAAGCCAGCATGGTATCGAAATACCAGCCTGCCAGATGAATGCCATGATTTTCTAGGACATGTGCATCATATTTCAGATGATGACCAATTTTCTTTACAGACTCATCTTCCAGAATTGGTTTGATCTGCGCCAGAATTACTTCACGATTCAGCTGCTCCGGTGCGCCTTCATAATCATGTGCCAAGGGAACATAGTAAGCATCCTGCGCATCGAAGGCGACCGAGAAACCGACAATCTGTGCAATACGATAATCCAGACTGGTGGTTTCGGTATCAAAGGCAAAACGTTTTTCGGTACTTAAGCGCTCAAACAGTGTGTCCCAATCTTGTTGGCTTAATACCGTGTGATAGGTGGCTTGTCCTAACTGGTCATCACTGCTGGTCACAGACGCATGGTCTTCCAGAGGTTCGGGTGCTGCAACCGCTTTGGCGTTAATAGATTTTGCCGCCTGCTGGTAATTTGAATTATTCGGGTTATTCGGGTGATCTAAGGACTGCAGCTGGTTACGGAATTCCAGCTCGGTGTACAAATGACGTAAGGTCTCGACATTCGGCTCCCCCAGTTTTAAATCGTCATAACCAAAGTTAAGATCCAGATCGATGACAATACTAGCCAGTTGATGGTCCAGTGCAATGCCATCGACATGTTCTTTAATATTTTGACCGACTTTGCCTTTGATCTTGTCGACATTTTCTAAAATGCCGCCAATCGAGCCGTATTCGTTAAGCAGTTTTGCTGCAGTTTTGGCACCCACACCTGGTACACCCATAATGCCATCAGAAGCATCACCCATCAGGGTCAGATAGTCAATAATCTGATTCGGCCAGACGCCAAACTTTTCAAACACGCCGTCGATATCTAGCGGTTTTTCTTTAAAGCTGTCTTCCAGGGTGACTTTTTCGGTCACCAATTGCGCCATATCTTTATCGCCCGTAGAGATCAGTACCTGATGTCCCATCGCTTCAGCACGTTTGGCCAGTGTTCCGATAATGTCATCGGCTTCGGCACCCGGTAAGGTATGCAGGGGAATGCCCAAAGCGCGGATCAATGCATGCAGATAAGGAATCTGTTCGGATAATTCCGTTGGCATGCTGGGACGGTCACCTTTATAAATCGGTGAAAGCTCATGCCGGAAGGTCGGTTCTGGGGTATCGAAAATTACCGCCATATGGGTCGGTTGGGTCCGGCGCATCAGTTTTTGAATAGCAGAAATCGCACCACGAATTGCATTGGTATGTAAACCGGTTGACGTGGTTAATGGTGGCAGTGCGTGAAAGGCACGAAATAAAAAGTAAGAGCCATCGACCAAGACAAATGGTGGCATGTAATCAATTCCTTATTCAAAATACAGCGCTATTGTACGTGATTTTTACCGCGCTCGCTGAGGCGAGTCTGAGTTTACAGCTTAGCGAATATCAGCCGAAGATGAAATAAGCAGCACAAGCTGTTGTATGATGGAATGATTCAGGAAAGAGAAATATAAGAATGGCTGTAGGACGGAATGAGTTACGCATGATCTGGCTGATTACTCTGCTGATTGCCGGGATCAGCGCCTGGTATCTGGGTTATCAGATTGTGACTTATCTGTGTGGTTTGGGGTTTATCTTTAGCGTGATGCAATATGTCACTGCGGTAGAAGCACCGCTGAATCAATTGGCCGGACAGCGGCAAATGTCCTTGGAGCATAACTCTAAAGTTCCTTTATATATTTCTTCAATTACTGCCATTGTTGGTGGACTGGCTGAACTGGATTGGCTGATGGGCATCGGGATTACGGCATGGGTATTCTTTTTGCTCAGGTGGCTGCAACGTCTGGAAGGGCGTTTGATACAGCTGCAATCACAATCCCATTCTGCCAATCCCTTACAGCGATCACCGGATCGATCCGATTCTGTTCCATTCGTGAAAACTGAGTCTGCCCAAGAGGTAAACGACTCTCCTCATCTGGTAGATCAACTGCAGCGCTGGCTTTTCCAGGGGAATCCAGTCTTAAAAGTCGCGATTAGTATTTTGGTGATTGGGATTATTTTACTGCTGCGTTTTGCCACTGAGCACTGGCAACTCAGTCTGGCTGCAAAATTGGGCCTGGTTGCACTGGCAAGTGGGTGTATAGCAGGTCTGGGTTATCGCCTGGTGCAGAAAAATCGGAGTTTTGCTCTGGCACTGGAAGGACTGGGTTT
>NZ_JBAPXX010000050.1:0-15797 GCF_049284435.1 Acinetobacter sp.
GTTCAGCATTGTTTACCCGTGGTGAAACTCAGGCTTTGGTCACAGCAACTCTGGGTAATACTCGTGATGCCTTGATGGTAGATACACTTTCTGGTACTAAAACTGACAACTTCATGTTGCACTATAACTTCCCGGCTTACTCTGTGGGTGAAACAGGCCGTGAAACTGGTCCTAAACGTCGTGAAATCGGTCATGGCCGTTTGGCGCGTCGTGGTGTACAGGCGGTTCTTCCACCTGCTGACCGCTTCCCGTATGTGCTTCGTGTAGTATCGGACATCACTGAATCAAACGGTTCATCTTCTATGGCATCTGTCTGTGGTGCATCACTTGCATTGATGGATGCGGGTGTGCCATTGAAAGCACCGGTTGCAGGTATTGCGATGGGCCTTGTGAAAGAAGGCGAGCGTTTTGCCGTGCTTTCTGACATCTTGGGTGATGAAGATCACTTGGGCGACATGGACTTTAAAGTAGCTGGTTCTGCAAACGGTATTACTGCGCTACAAATGGACATCAAGATCGAAGGTATCACTGAAGAGATCATGGAATCTGCATTGAACCAGGCTTATGCTGGTCGTATGCACATCTTGAATGAGATGAACCAGGTGATTTCACGTGCGCGTCCTGAAATTTCGATGCACGCACCGACATTCCAGGTGATCAACATCAACCCGGATAAAATCCGTGATGTGATCGGTAAAGGCGGCGCGACTATTCGTGCGATCACTGAAGAAACTAAAGCGGCGATCGATATCGAAGATAATGGTACAGTTCGCGTATTTGGTGAAACTAAAGCGGCTGCGCAAGCTGCAGTTGCCAAGATCCAGGCGCTTACTGCTGAAATCGAACCAGGTACAATCTACGTAGGTAAAGTGATTCGTATTGTTGAATTCGGTGCGTTCGTGAATATCCTTCCAGGTACTGATGGCTTGCTTCATATCTCTCAAATCTCAAACGAACGCATTGCGAACGTGGCAGATGTATTGAAAGAAGGTCAAGAAGTGAAAGTACAGGTTGCGGATGTTGATAACCGTGGCCGTATCAAATTGACGATGAAAGACATCGAACAAGTATAATGGTTTGAATATTCACATCGGTTAACCGATGTGAATATATAAAAAGCCTTGAGTTTCGTCAGAAGAATAATTCTGGCTGGCTCAGGGCTTTTTTTATGCCTTCAATAAGATTCTGCTACGCAAATAAAGACTGATTGGATTGCTTAAGTCTTCGGCTCGGCTCATAATTTTAAGACGGATAGATGGGGAAAGCCTAGCTCTATCCTGCAACAACAAAAAGCAGAATTGTGAATAGAGAATTGTCTTAATGCAGGTTTATTATTTTTACCAACATCCGACCGAACATCATATTTTTGTACAAAAAGAGCCTATTGCTCAAGCCGAACCTGAATTTATCTGGATCGACTATACCCGGGCAGATGTGGTTAATCGGGCTGAGACTTGGCAAAAAGAAATAGAACAGCAGACCCATTTATACCTAAACGAATTGCATGTAAACGATATTCTTAATTTAGAACATCCTTGTGTATTTGATAGCATGGATGACTATGAGCTGCTTATTTTTCGCAAGCTGATTACCCCTGATGATGACATCGAGAGCGGTGAGCAGGCGCTGGAACAGCATGAAAAAGTGTTTGGTCTGGCGACTACTCCGATTAGTTTTATCATGACTCCTCAAGTGCTGATTACAGTACGTGAGCAAGGCAATAAAGCAATAAAAAATTATATTTCCCGTATTGAAACCCATGTGATCCGTTCCACTCAGGAACAGAATAAGTCACGAAAACTCCCGATGACCCCGCTGGATTTATCGTTACGTTTACTGAATAGCATGGTGGATGGTTATTTGGATTTACGTGTGCCTTTAACCCGACGGGTTGAATTCTGGCAACAGGAGTTATTACAGGGGCATCGCCGCTTTACCAAATGGAACCAGTTATTGCAAGAAAGCATGTCTTTTCAACAAGTGGAAAATCTCTGTGAAGAGCAAATTGATACCTTGCAAGAACTGCGAGATGAAATTATCGATAATTATCCGCACTTGAAAGGCAAGAAGAAGTCGGAACGGCAGGATATTATGCTGGTCCGAATGAATGACCTGGTCAGCCATGTAGAGCGCATCCAAAAACACACTGTTCGTTTGCGTACCTCGATTCAGGCGGCCATCGACCTGCATTTTTCAGCCATTGCCAATCAGACCAATGAAAATATGCGCATCTTGGCGATAATTACCGCTATTTTTGCACCGCTGACCTTATTGACCGGGATTTACGGGATGAACTTTGACTTTATTCCGGGGGCGAAATCTCCTGTCGGGTTCTGGAGTATGTTAATGATCATGTTCATTAGCACGGTATTGCTGGTGTATTATTTCTATCGCAGACATCTGGTCGGCCGAGGGGAGCGCAGTGTGATTGATCTACTGGCACAACAGCATAAGAATCAACACGTGAATCTGTTCTGGTTCCTTGACTATGAGCCGATTAAGCAATCAGTGAAAGAGACCATGAAAGAAGTTGAAAAGCTGACCAAATTAAAATAGAGCTACCTTTATCAATCGATATTTATAAAGGTTGTCCTATTTTTCAAGCACACGTAGATCAGTGGGCTTCAATTTTAGATTAGCTCTGTAGAAATCAACACTCTGTTCTGCTGATCACTCCACTTGAGCTGTTCGAGTCAGTATTTTATAGATTTCATCCTTGAGTTTTAGTTTTTTACGCTTGATCGCTTCAATATCATTGTTGATATGATTGACTGGATCAAGTTCAAGCTGGCTGATTTCTTTGTCCAGCTCATTATGTTCCTCGAATAACTTGGCAAAGTAGGGATTTTCCTCGCGAAGTTGCACAATCAAGTCGCGGTATTCGGGAAACATGTATTTGATTTTCTTATTGCAATCTTTGGTTTTCATAGGGATTTTTATACTCTAATCATAAAATTAAATATAAATATGTTCTGATCTGCACTGGAAAATGCAGATCGACAGAACATGAAAAGGATTTACTTGAAGTGCAAATGTTTGACCTCGCGGCGTAACTCTTGCACTTCATCGATGAGGTCCAGCATCATGGCAACGGCGCTAAATGAGGCATCAAAATCGCGTTGCAGGCGATAGGCGCGTTGTGCCCGCGAGATATCTTCACCGAGGAAAGTGCTGGTCGGGGTTGCAGAACGATTTGGTAAAATTCCATGTTCTATTAACTGCATGACCCATTCCGGGCTTTGTCCACATGCTTCTGCAAAGTGGATCAAGTCAAATGAACGATCGTCCATAATTTCTGAGGGGGTATAACCGTGGGAAAAACTTTCTTGGTACTGAATCGTAGTCATGGGTCTACTCCTTAAACAGCCAAGTGTGCAAAATCCGGAGAAGGGGAAGGTGCTAAAATAGAACGCTTTCCAATCCTTGGACATGCAGACTCAGAGTGATGACTCAAATGATCATGAGTGAAGAGTCGGGATGCGCTGGTAGTTGATGAATCAGTCGGTCTGACCGAATTTCTATCAGCAGCATGCGAGGCAAAGAAGGTTAAAGCTGAAGTTGTTTTTATAATTTTATGTGTTATCGACAAAGCGTATTCAATCACTTTCCTGTGTTGAATAGAGGGTGCCATATGAGGGCCGCAAAGCAGACCAAAGGGCAGAATTGAACAAGGCTGAAGATTGATCATCATAAATAGATAAAAAATAACCGTCTTCGATCCATTATTATGACTTTGCCTGCCCCAAAACAGTTTTTATTTGTACCTTATTGTTTCAAATCATGACAAAGAAAAAAGCCCCCTGATATGGGGCTTTGAAAATCTTTCTGAAATTAATATTTTACCCAGGTTACACTGCGGCCAATTACCGATACCCCGACATAACCACGCAAGGTCAGACGCTTGCCATTGGCACTTAAGCGTGCTTTACCTTTGTAAACTTTGCCACTGATCGGATCAAGTACTTTGCCATCATGGTATTCACGTGGCTTTTTCGGATCTGCCTTAAAATCCCAGATAAACGGCAGGCCTAGAAAAGGCTTGTTCTTGAGCTGACCTGGACATTTATGACAGATCCCCATTTTCTCTGCGCCAGGCAAGCTGCGTGTTTCGACAATCACCCCTTCATAGCTACCATCTGCTTTCTTGCGAATTTCTACATCCGCACGAGAATAACCAGACTGATCATCGATGGTTTTCCATTTACCCAATAACGGATCTTCATAGGCAAAGGCCAAGCTAGAAACTGCGGCCAAACTCATCCCTATTACTAGAGTATTCAATAATTTTCTCATAACATACCTGTTAAATTGATGATGTATTCATTTTAGAATTATTGCTCTAATTTATTTTAAAAGCATAATTAAATCAAGAGTATGAACTGTGCAGTCTTTCTCATAATTTTTTGAAAATGATGAATATTCAGGTTTTATTGATGTGAATAATCTTATAATTTAACAGGGATTCTTGGATTGGATTTACATGAGAGTTTGATTCAGGGAGCAGACAGGTTTTCTACTGTAGGGGAATACGCTCTGTTGAGCTCAGTCGACCAGGTGTTAAAATATAAAAAAAGCATTCCGGGGAATGCTTTTAAACTTAATGATTAGAACTGCTTAGCTCAGGTGTTTACCAAATAGACCCAAGGCTTCTTCAGCGGTAAAGGTATATTGGCTGTTACAGAACTGACAGTCCATCTCGATCGGATTCTGGAATTCCAGAGTTTCACGGATCGACTCTACGCCGATTTGCTGTAAAGCGACTGCACAACGCTCTTTAGAGCAGGTACAACCAAACTTCAACACTTCCGTATCTGGCAGACGCACTTCTTCTTCGTTATATAAACGGTACAGAATATCAGTAGCTTGCAAACCGACTAACTCTTCAGTTTTTAGAGTCTCTGTGAGCATGGTCAGACGTGGCCATAGGTCTTCATCTACCCGGCGTTGTTCTTCTTCACTATTACGTGGTAACAACTGAATCAGTAAACCACCTGCACGCTGATGGTCGCTCGCCAGTACAATGCGCGTTGGAATCTGTGCAGACAGGTCATAATACTGCATCAGACAGCCCGCCAGATTTTCTTTATCAAGGGGTACAATTCCCTGATAACGCTCGCCAAATTCTGGTTCGATATTGATGAACAGAACTGGAGAAGTTAGTGACTTCAACACGGTACTGCTGTCTTCACCGACCAGAAAGTGCGGGTCTTCTTCATAGTCAGCCAAAGCGCGAACTTCACCCAGATGGTTACATTCAGCCATGGCCCATTTAAATGTGCCTGATGCCTGAATTTGCAGGCTGATACGCCCTTTAATCTTCAATGTGCTGGCCAGCAGTGCAGTGGCACTGAGCATTTCACCTAGCAGGATTTTAACTGCAGGTGCATAGTCACGTTGCGCTAAAATGGTTTGTAAAGCTTCTTCAAGATGCACCACTTCACCACGAACAGGGCTATCTTCAATAAAAAAGCGTTGGCGTAAATCAGACATAAAATTCTCCATAACCCTGCTTTAATGGTGTCATTATTGTAAAACACAAGTTATGACAGTTCATCTCTTAACGTATCAATTCCTGCGCCGTTTGTATCCTGTTGCTGCTGTGTATCCTGTTTTTGCGCTTTATGGCGTTGATCCTGGGCAAACAGATGCTCCAGTTCAGCCAAACTGCTACGCTGATTTTCATAATTTGGGTGTTCATCTGAATCCAGATGATATTGGCTGTTGAGCAGTTTTTCATCCTGTTCACGGAAATTTTTAATCTGTTGCTGGCTGTCTTCCGGGTCAGGATTGAGCTGGTTTAGTAAGGCCTGACTGAGTTCTAAGGCTGAAAGATAAGTTTCACGCCAGATGTGTTTCACGCCCAAATCCTGCAATAAATGTACATGATGCCGGTCACGGGCACGTACCCATAAACAGGTTTCAGGATAATTCAGTCGCAGATGCCGTACGACCAGCATCGAATCTTCAATATCGTCAATCGCCACAATCACCTGTTGCGCTGTGGCAACGCCGGTCTGTATCAAGGCTTCCGGCTCTGTCGCATCTGCCTGATAAAAAGGGATATCGTACTGTGCCAGAAGTTCAGTGGCTTGCACATTGCTGTCCATGACACTAAAGGCGTGTTGCTGTTGCAGTAAAATCCGGGCGATGATTTGCCCGAACCGGCCAAAGCCAATCAGCAAAATCGGTGTACTGGTTTGAGGATTGGAATCGGTTTTGAAGGTCGCTGCCAGATGATTGTGACGATCCAGACGCGGTAAAATCTGGCTATGTAATAAGCCGTAAAATGCTGGCGTCAGTAGCAAGGAAAAACTCACCATCCACAGCAAGGGGGACAGTAGATTGGCCGCAATAATCTGGTCGGATACCGCAATCACCAGTGCCAGTAAGGCAAATTCGCCGCCTTGTGCCAGACTGGCTGCCAGCAAGGTGCTATTGCGCCAGCTATTTCGATGATAACGTGCCAAGGCCAATGTAATGGCAAACTTGACCAATAGCAAAGCTAAAGCACCGGCCAGAATCATCCAGGGATGATTCAACAGATCGGGTAGCTGTAAGGACATGCCCAGACCGATAAACGCCAAACCAATCAATATGCCTTGAAAAGGCCGAATCGTACTTTCTACTGCAGGCCGAAAATCTGAATCTGCCAGTAAAATGCCGGCAAATAAGGCACCGAGAAATAGATTCAGGCCGAGGGTATTCATCAACACTAACAATGCCAAGGTCACCGCAATCGCCACAATCGCGTGCAATTCGTGACTGCCACTTTTGGCAATCCAACGATACAGCGGTTGCATCAGGTAACGATTACACAGGAACAGACCGCTCAACGTCGCGATGAGGGCAGCAAAGTAGGCCACGCCATGTTCGGTCGAGCGAATCCCGGCAAATAATGGAATGGCTGCAATCACCAGAATGGCCAACAGAGCATGAATCAGCAGGATCGAATAGGCCTGCTGGCCATAACTGGTGGCGAACTGTTGCTGGTTGTTCAACTGTTGAATGACCAGTGTCATGGCGGACAAACTGCCGGCGAGTCCAATCACAATGCTGGCGAGCAGGCTTTGTTGAAGGAAAACCCAGGCCATGAGCGTAAAAATCAGAGCGCTGATTAGTACCTGTAAGGCAGCCATCATCCACAGGGATGGGCTGATCTGGACAATGCGTTGTGGTCTGAGTTGCAGGCCGATCCAGAACATTAGCGTCATCAGGCTGACTTGCATGAAACTACTCATGACTTCGGGTGCCTGAATCAGATGCAAAAGGCTTGGACTTAAGATGATCCCTGTTAACAGATAGCCCAGCACGCTTGGCAATCTGAGTCTTTTACTCAGTGGCACCATCAACAGTGCAATTACCAGAACCAGTGTTATTTGTAACAGTATCGACATTTTCCTGCCCTAAATTTAATTTTTGATCCAGACTTGCAGTCTCGTATTCTGGATCGATGCTCAGGCGCAATATTTTTTAGCTCAGTTCCTGAGGGTCGATGTCCAGCGTGAGTTTCATGCTGGAAGGTTTGTCCTGCAGCATGTTTTGCCACCAGCTACGCACATAGTAATGCAAACGTGGACGATCCACTGACAATAGCACCATATGTGATTGATAGCGTCCGGCCTTGCGTTCCATTGGCGCAGGAATCGGTCCCCAGATATCCAGTACCAGATCAGGATATTGCCTGAGGAGTGCTGCATGTTTCTGTAAGAATTCGGTATTTTGTGCCTGATCCTTGGATTCACAGCGAATCAGGATGGCATAACGATAGGGTGGCATTCTGGCCATCTGCCGCTCTTTTAAGGTTTGCTGGGCAAACACACGATAATTTTCATTCACTAAGGTGTTCAGCAGGACATGATCAGGCCTGAGCGTTTGTAGATAGACATCACCCTTGTGTTCACCACGTCCGGCACGGCCAGCCACCTGCACGATCAGCTGTGCAGTCCGTTCAGTAGCACGGAAATCCACACTCAGCAGACCGGAGTCAATATCCAGAATCGCCACCAGCGTCACATAAGGAAAATGATGGCCTTTGGCCAGCATCTGGGTGCCGAGCAGAATCGCCGGTTCGCTTTTCTGAATCTTGTCATAGATTTTCTGCCAGCTGCCAACTCGACTAGTGGAATCGCGATCGACCCGAATCACCTCAAAATCCGGAAAGAGTTCATTTAGATGTTCTTCGACTTTGCCAGTGCCCATACCCAGTGTAACCAATTCCTGATGCTGACATTGCGGGCAGTGTTCCGGCATGCGGTGAATAGTGCCGCAGTGATGGCAATGCAGATGCTGATAAGGCTGGCGGTGTACAGTGAAGTTGGCATCACAGTGCGGACATTGCGCCTGCCAGCCACAGCTGCCACAAAGCAGGACAGGAGCATAGCCACGGCGGTTTAAAAAAATCAGCACCTGTTCTTTTTTCTCCAGACGCTTTTTGATGTCCTGAATCAATTGCAGGCTAATCCCATGCTGCTTCTGTGCGACTTTTAAATCCAGAATATGGATTTTGGGCATCAAGGCCGTGCCGGCACGCTGGTTCAGCTCCAGTGCCTGCATCTTGCCATGTTGCACCAGCGCATAACTGTCAATACTTGGTGTGGCTGACCCTAAGATTACCGGACATTGCTGTAAATGGCCGCGGTACAGGGCGACATCTCGGGCATGATAGCGGAAGCCCTCCTGCTGTTTAAAGGACAGGTCATGTTCTTCATCCAGAATGATCAGGCCCAGATTCGGCATTGGCGTATAAATGGCGGAACGTGTACCGAGTACGATTGAGGCTTTGCCAGTTTCTGCCGACTGCCAGGCTTGTAGCCGTTTGGAATCATTCAGTCCGGAATGCAGTAGCGCAATATGGCAATGGAAACGGGACTGAAAACGGCTGATGGTTTGCGGCGTCAGGCCGATTTCCGGTACCAGCACCAGCACCTGTTTGCCCTGTTTCAGTACCTGCTCCATGATCTGCAAATACACTTCAGTTTTACCGCTGCCGGTCAAACCATCCAGTAAAAAAGCCTGATATTGATTGCGATATTTTAATACCTGTTCGACTGCATGTTTTTGTTCAGGATTGGCAGTTAGCGGCATCTGTGCCAGTTGCATCGGCTGCGGACTGAAATCTTGTGGCTCCAGCACACAGGCACAAATCTCTTTTTTCTCTAATGCTTTTAAGGTCGCGGTTTCAATCCCGGCCATATTCAGCACATTTTCAGTGGTCCCGACTGGATGCAGTTTTAAAATCCGGTAGGCTTCCTGCTGCTTGTCCGAACGGCGTACTTTGGCCTCGGCATCAGGGTCCAGCAATTTCCAAGTACGGGCCAGCAGGTTATAAGGCTTGCCCTGACGCAGCAAGGTTGGCAGGGCACTGTGGACGACTTCACCGATCGGGAACTGGTAATACTGTGCTGACCATGTCAACAAACTTAAAACTTTGCCATCTATAATGGCGCGTTCATCGAGCAGTTCGGTCACTGCCTTAAGTTTAAAGCGTGGGTCGAGAGGGGTGTCTGCGGACAGTTTTTCGATAATCACCCCGACCAGATTCTGCCGACCAAACGACACCAGTACACGTGCGCCAATCTGTGCTTGTTCAAACTGTTCTGCACTCATCGTGTAATCAAAACAATCAAATACATGTACAGGTACAGCAACGCGTACGCGATAAAGTGGACTTGAATCGGTGTGAGAATTTTGCATATCTTGGGGTGGAGATCCTGAAGAAATTTCGTCGTGCTTAAAGTTTGATTATGTTAGAGTGAGCAAATAATTTATATCAAAGAATATGAATGATTTCGGTGGTCTGACGCAACAGCGTTGAGCAAAATTTTGGAAAATTAGAGCATTACAATGCCTGCATATCAGTTTATTGCGCTTGATGCTTCAGGAAAGCAGCAAAAAGGCGTGCTGGAGGGGGATTCTGCACGTCAGATCCGGCAACAATTACGGGATAAAGCCCTTATTCCGGTCTCTGTTGATCCTGTCGAAAAAAAAGACCTGCAGCATCGTCGAAAATGGTTTGAAAAAAGCATCACCGCCTACGATCTGGCTCTGATGACCCGGCAGCTATCCGTGCTGGTCGCCGCCGCAATTCCACTGGAAGAAGCCATTCGCGCCGTCGGTAAGCAAAGTGAAAAAGTGCATGTACAAAACCTGCTGATGTCAGTGCGCTCCAAAGTGGTAGAAGGGCATAGTCTGGCGCAGGGCTTGCAGCAATCGGGACGGTTTCCCGAGCTGTATATTGCCACGATTGCGGCCGGTGAGCGTTCCGGACATCTGGACCTGATTCTGGATCAGTTGGCTGACTATACCGAAAACCGGTTTGCCATGCAGAAAAAAATTCAGGGTGCGATGGTCTATCCGATTATCCTGATGCTGATGTCCTTTGCGATTGTGATGGGGCTGATGACCTATGTGGTGCCAGATATCGTTAAGACTTTTGATCAGAGTAAAGACGCCTTGCCCTGGATTACCGTGGCCTTGATGAAAGCCAGTGATTTTATCCGCATTGCCTGGCCATTTTTATTGATCGGTGCTGCTTTGGGGATTTTCCTATTGGTCCGGTTTTTAAGAACCACTGCCGGGCATTATGCCTTTGACCGTCTGACCTTAAAATTACCTTTATTCGGCAAACTGTCACGTGGGATTAATGCCGCGCGTTTTGCCAGTACCTTATCCATTTTGACCCAGTCTGGCGTGCCACTGGTCGATGCATTACGGATTGGAGCTGCAGTCAGTAATAATTGGGTAATCCGTGATGCGGTGAATCTGGCCGCTGAAAAAGTAACCGAAGGTGGTAACCTGGCAACCCAATTGGAACGCAGTGGTTATTTCCCGCCGATGATGGTACAAATGATCAAAAGTGGTGAAGCATCTGGTGAACTGGACCGCATGCTGGAACGTGCTTCACAGATGCAGGATCGCGAAGTGACCACCTTGATTTCAACTTTACTGGCCTTGCTGGAACCTTTAATGCTGGTGCTGATGGCCAGTATTGTTCTGGTGATTGTGATTGCGGTCATGCTGCCAATTGTGAATATGAATAATATGATTTAGACAGAAACCGCTTAGAATTTTTCTGTGATCAAGATTCAAGTGGAAATTCTGAATGATGCAAATAAGTGAGAGAGATTGAATGAAAAGGAATCAATTAAATAAACAGACAGGCTTTACCTTAATCGAAGTCATGGTGGTGATTGTTATTCTCGGTGTGCTTGCTGCGCTGATTGTTCCGAACGTGATGGGACGTGGTGAAAAGGCCAAAGTAGATACCACCGTGATCAAGTTACAAAGCATTGCAGGTTCACTGGATCAATACAAACTGGACAATGGCAAGTATCCAAGTATGCAGGAAGGTGGTCTGGATGCACTGGTGAATCAGCCAGCAACTACAAAAAACTGGGTGCCGGGCGGTTATGTCAAAGGCGGTTTTCCAAAAGACAGCTGGGATAATGAACTGCAATATGTGATTCCGGGCACCGATGGCCGCAGCTTCGATCTGTATTCATTTGGTGCAGATGGTCAATCGGGTGGTGAAGGAACAGATGCCGATATCTATTATCAGCCTTAATTAGATATCTTTCATAAATCAAAAAATGATCGTTCTATTCATATTTAAATGGATATTGAAAGTCTCTTCTCCCTCTGGGATGAGAAGCATTGCTTCACAAGAGGATGAGGGAGTTTTTATAAAAACCTCTCCCTGAGGAGTATGCTCCGCAAGTCTCCTAAAAGGAGAGGGGAATTTCTTTTGTAGTGATTAGAAAAAAATGATTTATGAAAAAACTGCATTGAGAATCATTATAAATTCTAGATAGATGGAATATATCAATTTACTGAATAGGCTATTTCAATACGAAGTGAAGTGATAATAACTCTTAATTATTAAATATAATGTAAGTTAATGATATTTATAATAATGAAATAATAAAATCGATATGCGAGTTATAATAAGAATTATTCCCATATTTATCTATTACAATTCTCGTAAAATATGAATAAACATACACTTTCTATTTATTTAAAAAAGCTCATAATGATCTGAATGGCACTTGACTCGCCAACGGAGAAGCATATGAAGGCATTAATCTTGAGAGATGAAATCAATCAATTTCATTGGTCGATGCTGAAATCTGTTCTTCTGGTTTTAAGCATGTTGCCGATCAGTCAGGCTATCATCCATTTATGGCAGAGCACCGAAGGCAGCAGCCAGATTATGGTGGCTTTTTTTGCTATCAGCTTGATGAGTAGTTTATTGGCCTTGTGTTTCTGGTCAGCATTAAACGCGAGTGTAGTTCGCATTCAAGCCGAACAAGGTTCAGCATTTGAGCAGACACTGGTTCAGATCTATCGTCATGTGCCGATGCTGTCTCTTGCCAGTATGTTGTGTTATTTGGCTGTACAGTTTTAAGTTTTAAAGAGATATAAAGCGAAGCCTCGGTTTTTTATTGCCTTGAGTGTTTCTCCCTTTCGTAAAGGGAGCTTAGGAGGGATTGATAAGATGCTATATTCAGGAATTCCCCTAAGTCCCCCTTTGTAAAAGGGGGACTTGAAGAAATTATCTTCTTGACTTAAAGCTGACATCCACTTTACGTGGGCGAAAACGCCATCCCATAAGCAAAAGCAGAACCGAGAAGATCATCACTGGCCAGTCGCTGAGTTTCATATACAGCGTTTCACCCTGCATGGCTGGAAGTTCACCACGTAATACCGCTTCCTGATCCACCGGGGCTTTTTTCACGATGTGGCCATTGTGGTCAATAAATGCGGTGACACCGGTATTGGTAGCCCGGATAAACCAGCGGCCATTTTCTTTGGCACGCATTTGCACCATCTGCAGATGCTGTAATGGTCCTGCCGTGCCAGTAAACCAGGCATCATTAGACACGGTCACCAGAAAATCGCTTTGGCTGGCATTGCGACGGGTCAAATTCGGGTAAGCCACTTCATAGCAAATTGCAGAACCCAAAGGATGATTTTTCACATTCAATGGTTTTTGATGATCTGCACCCCGGGTAAAACCGCTCATGGATGGATCATTCTGCAGACCTGGCAAGACCCAGCTCAACCAGCCAGATAAGGGAATGTATTCACCAAACGGAACCAGACGCTGTTTCTTGTACAGCCCATCCGATTCATCTCCGCTGGCCATAATACTATTGTAATATTTTGGATAACCTGCAGCCTGTGATTCTGCTAAATCCCAATACGGAATGCCGGTCACCCAGGCCGTACCCGATTTTTCAGCCTGTACTTTCATGGCTTCCAGAAAGGCTTCAATATCAGTCTGGAACATGGGAATCGAAGATTCCGGCCAGACGATCAGATCTCGGCCCCATTCGGTTTTACTCAAATTGGCATAAATCAATAAGGTCTTCACCTGATATTCAGTCAGCCATTTCAAGTCTTGCGGAATATTGCCCTGAATCAGGGAAACAGTTAAAGGCTTTTGATTTTTTTGCTCTACAAACGTCAGCTGTGCTGCGCCCCACGCACCGAGTAATAAAACTGCCGAAGGAATAGCCCAGAACAGGCGTCTATTCAGAATTTCAACCAGCGCACAGGCCAGAATGATCACCACGAAAGACACCCCGAACACCCCGAATAAAGGCGCATAAGCATCCAAGTAGCGTTCGGTAAAGGCATAGCCAGCAAACAGCCACGGGAAACCGGTAAAGACCCAAGTCTTGGACCATTCAAACAGCACCCAGAGCGGAGCAAAAGTTAAAGGAGTTTCCGGGAAAAAGCGGCGATAGACAAACGTTTGAACGGCACTAAACAGACCCATCACTAGCGCCATAATCAGGATCATCACGACGCTCAGAAATGCACTGGTATCGCCATAGACATGAATCGAGGTATAGAGCCAGAATGCGCCGACAAACCACAAGCCAATCCCATAAGCCCAGCCAATGCCAAAGGCCTGTTTTGCAGTACGTCCGCGCAGGCAGGCATAGAGCAGTGCCGGAGACAGAATCGCCAGCCACCAGTAGTGATAGGGAGCCAGTGCCAAACTAAATATGGCACCTGCAAATAAGGCAATTAAAATAGGATAGATCAGCGGCAAAGGTTTTTGCTGTTGAGACGAACTCAACAGCTTATCGAAATACGCTCTCATTGGCGCACGGCTCGAATCAGGTGAATAGAGCGTGAATCTGCTTCAAGAATGGTAAATTGCCAGTTTTCCAGTTCAATGGTTTGACCTTCAAGGTCACTCACCAGACCAATTTCCTGTAATAACAAGCCACCCATGGTTTCCACTTCATCATCCGAGAAAGTCGCATCCAGCATATTATTGAAATGCTCAATTGGGGTCAGCGCTTGTACCACCCAGGTATTGGCCGTAGTCGGATCATTGTCCGGAACAATGTACTGTGCTTCTTCGTCGGCATTGTCATGTTCATCTTCAATTTCACCGACAATTTCTTCTAGAATATCTTCTAGTGTCACCAGACCCGAAGTCGTACCGTATTCATCAATCACTACGGCAATATGCGTCTGGGTGTTTTTCAGCATGCGCAGCACCTGATCGGAGCGGGCACTTTCTGGAACAAACAAAGGCTGACGCATAAGCGCGCGAATATCGACTTTGGCCGTCGGTTCAGTCAGAAAAGGCAATAAATCCTTGGCCAAAAGAATGCCGACTACATTATCGGTCTGATCGGATGAAAATACCGGAAAACGTGAATGCGCAGACTCGACCAGCACATGCAGGATATCCAGCAGCTGGTCATCTTCCTGTAAGCTGATCATGGACGTGCGAGGCGTCATGACTTCACGAATTTTGGTTGCCGGGAGGTCAAGAACGCCCTCAAGCATGGCAACAGTATCGGGTTCTAAAAATCGACGTGAATCTTGTACTAATTTTAGCAGTTCGTCGCGAGTTTCGGGTGCAGTTCCCAGCCATTTGCGTAAGCCGCGCATACCCCACGACGGGCCTGATTCCTCGTGCATGATTTTTCCTGAAGACTCTTAATATCTAAAAAAACGTGGTTTTATCATACCGTAGAAAATACGCTTGTCTATTGTAAATATGATGCTCAGTCTTGATCGCGTGAGTCAGCGCTGATTTTGGAGCTGGCCACGTATGCAAAGCAGCAATGTAATCGCAGCTTTATGCTAAAATATGGCGATCTTTCCATCCTGAGTCTATCGATGTCCCCAACTGAAATTATTCCAAGCCTGCAATTGAATACCCGAGGTTTACGTTGTCCTGAGCCAGTGATGATGTTGCATCAGGCGATCCGTAAATCCAAGGCAGGTGATGTGGTTGAGGTGTTTGCCACAGATAATTCAACGTCGTGGGATATTCCAAAATTCTGTATGCATCTGGGACATGAGTTGCTATTGCAAGAAGAACGTCTGGATGAGAATGGCAATAAAGAATTTCATTATTTAGTGAAGAAAGGCGGCTAAAAATACCAAGGGCTGATGAGCTCAATGAGCTGTCCCTATTTAGAAAATAAAATTCCACAAATCTGCTAAATTAAATAGATGAATGGACAAGAACTGAAATTTTAAATATTTATCCATAAATAAACCCGCTTAAAAGCGGGTTTATTTTTTATCTGATGATCAGATTAAATATTCGGATATGAGCAGCACTGCTGCGCAAGAATTACCCTAACATTACATATTAGGGTAATTTGGACCACCGCCACCTTCTGGTGTCACCCAGGTGATGTTCTGGGACGGATCCTTGATGTCACAGGTCTTGCAGTGCACACAGTTGGCTGCATTAATCTGGAAACGCTTGGAACCGTCATTATTTTCCATGATTTCATACACCCCCGCCGGGCAGTAAC
>NZ_JBAPXX010000051.1:0-35799 GCF_049284435.1 Acinetobacter sp.
ATATTCATCAGGGAATCAGTAAAGCTGAATTTGCCAAGATGCGAAACCAGCGAGATTCAGGACTCAATATGCCTAAGCTGATTCTACCGGCGATTCAGATCAATATGAAAGCAGGGCAGTTTCCTGAGCCAGAACAAAATGGTGTTTCTTACCTCAAGCTTCCTCTTAACTACTTCAAATAAGCTTGTGTCGTGATTCAACAAAAGTTCAACTTTTATTGAATCATTTTTTTGGATAAAGGAGAGGGCGATGTGGGCATTAATACTGGAAGGATTGGCGATTGGTGGCTTGCTGGGTCTAACCGGTGCTGGTGGCGGCATTCTGGCTGTACCGGCACTGATGGCGAGTCAGGGTTGGACTGTGGCACAGGCTGCACCGGTAGGCTTGCTGGCAGTCACGCTGTCGGCTTTGGTTGGAACGTTCGAAGGTTTATTCAAGCGTATTGTACGTTATCGCGCTGCGCTCTGGATTGCACTCATTAGCATTCCTTCAGCACGTTATGGTGTGCATCTGGCTGGTATTGTTTCTCCAGTTTGGTTGACGATAGCCTTTAGTCTGGTCATGTTGATTGTGGCTTACAGGATATTTTCTAATAAAGTCACTGATCATGAAAATGCACTGTGTAAGGTCAATCAAACGACTGGTCGCCTGATCTGGAATATGAAAACTGCCCTATCCCTCGCCGGTATTGGAGTGGTGGCAGGCTTACTGACCGGTTTGCTGGGGGTAGGAGGCGGTTTTGTAATTGTCCCTGCACTACAGAGACTGACCAATCTTGATATGCGCAGCATCGTTGCGACTTCCCTGATGATTATTTTTCTGATTGGCGGTGTCAGTATTTATGCCCATGTGCTGGATGGCTTTCAATATCCTGTTTCGGTCACGCTGACTTTTGTCTTGGCCTGTATTGTGGGGATGCTGATTGGACGCAGTCTGATGCACCGGATTGAAAGTAACAAGGTACAGAAGATTTTTGCCACCACTGTGATTGGGGTAGCTATGTATTTAATCTATTCAGCACTCATGGGCTAGTTCTGTACGCTGTCTGGATAAAAATGCCTGAGTTGATGGCTGCCGGATGAGATCTGTCATCTGGCTGGACCTCAAACAGCTGTAGCATATGAAACGACGTGAGCATAGCTACGGTTTGCATCGCCTGACCGTAGCAGCAGGGTTGAAACAAGCCGATTGGGCATTCGAGCTAAACAGCTTTTAATCTACGTGGTCCTAGTTTATAAAATATGAAGATGATTTTGATGCACGAGGAAGAATGAAAATGATGAAAACTGCAGAGCAATTGATTCTGAATGCGAAAAGCCGGATTCAGGAAGTGAGTGTAACCGAACTGTTTGAAGCGATGAAAAACCATAAAACCATTCTGATTGATGTTCGAGAACCGGATGAGTTTCAGGCGGCAGCGATAGACCGGGCAGTGAATTATCCGCGTGGTGTTTTAGAAATGAGGATTCACCAGCATCCTTTGGCGAGCCATCATTGCGATACCCAGCAGGCATTGGAACATTTAAAAGATCAGCCGATCTATTTGATCTGTGGCACGGGTGGCCGTTCAGCATTGGCAACCGATACCTTACAGAATATGGGTTTTACCCAGGTCAAGTCTGTGCAGGGTGGCTATCAGGCTTGGCTGGAACAAGGCTATCCGGTTGAAAAAATAAGCTTTTGAAATACACGAAATCTTATTATTGATTTCTTAATTTAAGGGAAAGTTATGAAATACAAAGAATTAACCCAAAAAATTTCAGGCAGTTTAAGAACATGAACTCAGGATTCCCCTGATTTAATGAAAAGTTTTAATCAGTTGTCCCAGACCGCTATGCGCGATGGCGTGATTGATCCCAAAACCAAGGAGTTGATTGCCTTGGCGATTGGTGTCGCATCACGTTGTGATGGCTGTATTGGTTTTCATGTCAGAACCTTGGTCAAAATGGGCATGACCCTGCAGGAGCTGGAGGAAGTTCTGGGCGTTGTGGTGTATATGGGTGGTGGACCTTCATTAATGTATGCCGCAAATGCACTGGATGCCTTTAAAGAGTTTTCCAGCTGATAGGATACTGAAGTAAATGGAGGAATGAAATGAGTCAGTATTGGAGTGAATTTTATGCCCAGACGCAGGATCTGTACGGCACAGCAGCAAACCTGTTTATCCAGGAGGTTGCGAAAAAAATACGGCTGGTTACATGTGTCTATAAACTTTGGTGGCTATTCAGTATAAAGATTTATTCTGACCAGATAGGCACCCTTATTTAAAGGTGCCTATTCATTTTAAAAGTTCTTAAATTTCAATCTGACTACCTAGTTCTACCACCCGGTTAGAAGGGATTTTATAAAAATCACTGACAGGGCTGGTATTTTTTTGCATTGCGACAAATAGCTTTTCACGCCATGTAGACATCTTGTTGGACATACTTGGAATTAATCTTTCTCTAGAAATAAAGAAGCTGATATTCATTAAGTCATATTCAAGCTCCAGTGCTGAAAAAGCTTGTTTCAATGAATGAGGCACATTAGGCTCTTCTTTAAAGCCATAATGAATCGTTATTCTGAAAAAACCATTCTCCAGTACTTCAGTAACGATTCGCTTGGCTTCATCAACATACGGTATTTCAGAAGTCTTGATTGTCACCAGAAAATTACGTTCATGCAGAACTTTATTGTGCTTTAGATTATGTAAAAGCGCATGGGGTACGACTTGAGGCGTTCCAGTTAAAAATACGGCATTTCCACTCACTTTCTGACCTGTCTGTTCAAGGTGCTCAAGAAACAGATTAAGTGGAAGCGTGTCCTGCTGCAGTTTATCCTGAAGAATCTCTCTACCTTTTTTCCAGGTCATCATGAGGGTAAAAACAATAACCGCAATAACGACTGGTACCCAGCCCCCAATTAGGACTTTTAATAGGTTTGAACTCAGCAAAACCAGATCAATAAAGGCGAATGGAATAATGAACAGCAGGACTCTCCATGTTTTCCATTTCCAGTAACTATAAGCCAGAAAGGCCACCAGCAGTGTGTCACAGAACATGGTCACAGTCACTGCCAGACCATAAGCACCTGCCAACTTGCTGCTACTTTCAAATATTAAGATCAAAATAGTGATAGAGATAAACAGGAGCCAGTTCAGTAATGGAATATAGATTTGTCCAATTTCCGAAGCAGAGGTATGTAAAACTGTAAACCTAGGTAGATATCCCAACTGGATTGCCTGTTTAGCCATAGAGAATACCCCACTGATTAAAGCTTGAGAGGCAATGACTGCAGCTGCAGTAGCCAGAATAATCATAGGATATAGAAGGGCTGAAGGCAGAAGCAGGTAAAAAGGATTGGTGATAGCCGAAGGTTCTCTTAACAGTAATGCTCCTTGTCCAGCATAATTCAGCATCAGACATGGCAGTACAATTAAAAACCAGCCTAACTTGATCGGTAAAATACCAAAATGTCCCATATCCGCATATAAGGCTTCACCACCTGTTACTGTTAAAACCACAGCTCCCATCACAAAAAATGAAATAAGAGGATTGTTAATAACGAATAAAAAAGCCCAGTGGGGACTGAATAATGCAAGAACAAATGGACTTTGAATAATACTCATAATGCCAATGGCACCAATAGATAGGAACCATAATAGGGTGATAGGACCAAAAAACTTCCCCATCATTGCAGTCCCATGTTTTTGAACGGCAAAGAGAGCTATAAGAATTCCAATGCTGATTGGAATAATGAAACGATCAAATGATGGGGCAGCAACAGAAAGGCCCTCAACTGCAGATAAAACGGAAATAGCAGGGGTGATAATACCGTCACCGAAGAATAATGATGCTCCAATGAAACCTAAGATAATGATTGCCAGTCTTTTTCCACGGGACAATCCTTTTTGCCGAAGGTTTAAGGCAAGTAATGCCATGATACCCCCTTCACCATTATTATCAGCTCTCATAATAACGAGAACATATTTAATGGAAACAATTAAGGTAATGGTCCAAAAGATTAAAGAGAGAATTCCCAAGATATTAAGTTCATTAATAGGTAGTCCGCGTGTCGCATGAAAACTTTCTTTTAATGCATATAATGGACTCGTTCCTATATCGCCGAATACTACTCCTAGTGCAGCCAGTGTTAATGCTGGTACTGCCGGCTTACTCACATTATTTTGCATATATTTGATTTACAAAATTGGGGAGCCTCGAATTTTATCATCTGGCTTCTCATGAAATTACCTTGTACATAAAAACCCATACTTTCTCAGAATATTATAGTTTTTCCAGCTAAGCCTGCACTATATGGGTGCTATTTCGCCCTTGAATAAACCTATGGCGTGATCCAATAATCTAGACGAGACTATTCATTTTGAAACTGTCTCCAATGATTTTGGACTTCCCATCTCAGGTTGCATTCATAAAGCACATATATTTTATATTGCGAATATGCGTATATTCATATATAAAACTATGATTCATTGATAAGGGTAAAGCTCATGAATCAAATGCCAAAAGTGCAAATTTATCATAACCCGGCCTGTGGCACCTCACGCAATACGCTGGCGTTAATTCGCAATGCAGGAATTGAGCCGGAAGTGATCGAATATCTGCTTACGCCTCCTTCTCGTGATGAGCTGATTCAACTGATTTCTGATGCAGGTTTATCGGTAAGAGATGCGCTCCGTAAAAATGTCGATCCCTATGCCGAGCTCAATCTGGATGATGCCAGCTGGAGCGATGAGAAGCTGATTGAGGCCATGCTGCAACATCCGATCCTGATCAATCGCCCGTTGGTGGTTACCGAGCTTGGAACCCGATTATGCCGTCCCTCAGAAGTGGTGCTGGATATTCTGCCTTGGCCACAATTAAAAGCCTTTGCCAAAGAAGACGGTGAAATCATCGTGGATCAACAGGGCAATCGGGTAAAATAAAGTGTCCCCAATACGAAAAAGCTTCAACTTGATTGGAGCTTTTTTATCTGAAAAACACATTGACGATGATCTATATCATTTACATACTGAATGGAATAGGTTCTTGATGGATAAAGGAATTGGATCATCAGCAGGCAGTTTCCCCGTATCCGGTTTTGACGGATAAGACCCGTCTTCAGATTTTGCAAATGTTACAGGCAGGGGAGTGTTGTGCATGTGAATTGTTCAAAAATCTGCCGATGAGTGCATCGACCTGATCTCATCCCACTAAAACCAGGAACTTTAAATGGAAAGCATACTCGCGATTTTTGCCTGGCTGAATGATGTGCTGCTTAAAATGACCTGGCTCTCGGAAGGCGTGCGCTGGCTGGTCGAAAATGTCTTCGGTTTATCGGTGGCGACCCGGCTCGGTGGCAGTATTCACTTCTTTATTTATGATGTCTTCAAGATCTTTATTCTGCTCTCGGTTCTGATCTATAGCCTGTCGTATATCCAGAGTTATTTTCCGCCTGAACGCACCAAGCAGATTTTAGGTCGGATGAGCGGGATCAAGGCCAATATCATGGGGGCTTTACTCGGCACCATTACCCCATTTTGTTCCTGTTCTTCCATTCCGCTGTTTATCGGTTTTACCCGTGCCGGACTGCCTGTGGGGGTGACCTTTTCATTTCTGATTTCATCTCCCTTAGTCGATCTGGCTTCGATTATTTTATTGGCCAGTATTTTTAACTGGAAAATCGCCATAGCCTATGTGCTGCTGGGTTTAGTCTTGGCGGTCTTGGGCGGGTCATTGATTAGCTACCTGAAAATGGAAAAGTATGTGGCTGAGTTTGTGACCCACAATGGTGCCATTCAGGGAGATGAGGATTTCAGCATGACTGCGAAAGAGCGGCGTACATTTGCCTGGGAACAGGTGGTGGAAATTTTTAGCAAAGTCTGGATGTATGTGTTGATTGGGGTAGGGATTGGCGCGGCAATTCATAACTGGATTCCTGAACAGTGGATTACCGCCTTGCTTGGTCAGGAACACTGGTATTCTGTGCTGATTGCTACAATCGTAGGCATACCGATGTACGCGGATATTTTTGGCACCCTGCCGATTGCAGAAGCTTTGGTGGCGAAAGGCGTGGGGCTAGGTACAGTATTGGCCTTTATGATGGCAGTCACCGCACTTTCCTTGCCATCCCTGATCCTGTTAAAGCAAGTGGTGAAAACCCGTTTATTGAGCCTGTTTGTAGGGATCATTTTTGTGGGAATCTTGATTATTGGCTATAGCCTGAATACTTTGGGTGACTGGTTTTTATAAAATGTATGGAGAATAAAAGATGAAAATTAAAGTCTTGGGTACAGGCTGCCGTAAATGTAAGGCCCTGTTGGCTGCAACTGAAGAAGCAGTGAAAAGCACCGGTGTGCAAGCGGACATTGAGTATGTCACGGATATGATGCAGATTGCCGAAACCGGACTGTTAAGCACACCGGGTCTGATGATTAACAATACAATCGTATCGAGTGGTAAAGTTCTGGAAGCTCAGGCTATCGCGGAACTGATCGAGAAAAATAAATAACTTCAAAATTAAAGTTGTAGAGAAGAAAACCAGTGGTTCAAGTCGCTGGTTTTTCTATATTGGGAGAAGAGGGAAACTGTTAAATCCAGCGCTTTCTGGCTGTGATATTCTGATCCAGATATAATTTTTAACTTGTACTATTTACTATATATATGGATATGTATATATTTGCATAACAGAATGGGAGCAGCTATGAACCACGTTCAGTTTTTTAAATGTTTATCTGATGAAACACGTCTCAGTATTGTCCTGCTGATTGCGGAAAATAAAGAGCAATGCGTCTGTGATCTGACCGATAAACTGCAGTTAAGCCAACCAAAAATTTCACGGCATTTGGCCTTGTTGCGGTCTTGCGGTCTGCTCAACGATCGTCGGCAAAGCCAGTGGGTGTACTACAGCATCAATCCGCAATTACCGGCCTGGTGCTTTGAAATTCTGGACGTACTGAAACGTAGTGACGTTCCGGTTTTATTTGATCCTTCCGCTCTATCGATTCAGAGCCATTGCGAGTAAGTTTTCATGAAATTTTTGTTTTTATGCACGGGGAACAGTTGCCGCAGCATTCTCTCTGAAGTGTTGTTCAATAGCCGTGCGCCAGAAGGCTGGGTCGCTTACAGTGCCGGCAGCAAACCTTCTGGTCAGGTGCATCCCTTGACGCTTGAAACCCTACACAATCTGGGCTTGTCGACTAAAGGCTTATCCAGCAAGACGATTGATGCCTGTGAACAGTATCAGCCAGACGTGGTGATTACCGTCTGTGATGCGGCTGCACAGGAAGCGTGTCCTCTTTATCTTGGCGGAGCGATCAAGGCGCACTGGGGCCTGTCTGATCCGTCACATTTAGAGGTGGATAAAGAAGAAAAAATGAAAGCCTTTATGAACACTGTTGAACATATCAATCGTCGCCTGAATGCTTTGTTTAAACTTAACGTAGATGAACTTTCTCGCTCACAATTGATTGCAGCGATTAATCAAATTTCGAATGTTGAGTAAGTCACATGTCTGAAAAACGCATGTCCTTTTTAGATCGCAACCTGACGCTCTGGATTTTTATTGCCATGGCGTTAGGCATCGCAATAGGAAACTTTTTTCCTCAAGCATCGGTTGCTCTGGATCAATTCAGTATTAATTCAGTCAATATTCCAATCGCGATTGGTCTGATTCTGATGATGTATCCACCCCTGGCAAAAGTGGATTATGCGACCTTGCCACAAGTGTTTAAGGATAAAAAAACCCTTACGCTATCTTTAATTCAAAACTGGTTGATTGCTCCGGTACTGATGTTTGCGTTGGCTGTGATTTTTTTGCATAGCTATCCAGAGTATATGACAGGCGTGATCCTGATTGGTTTAGCTCGATGTATTGCCATGGTACTGGTGTGGAATGGTCTGGCCTGTGGTGACAACCAATATGTTGCAGCATTGGTGGCGTTTAACAGTATTTTCCAGATTTTATTCTTCAGTACCTATGCCTGGTTATTCCTGACCTTCCTTCCGCCATATTTTGGTATTGAAGCTCAAGTGATCAATGTTAGCTTCTGGACCATTACCCATGCTGTTCTGGTTTATCTTGGAATTCCGTTCTTATTGGGTTTCTTAACGCGCTTAATTTTGGTGAAACAAAAAGGCGTGGAATGGTATCAAACCAAGTTCATTCCAAAAATCAGCCCGCTGAGTTTGATGGCTTTGCTGTTTACGATTTTGGCGATGTTTAGCTTAAAAGGGGGGGATGTCGTGAGTCTTCCACTGGAAGTTTTACGCATCGCGATTCCTTTAATCATTTACTTTGTGGCCATGTTCTTCATTAGCTTCTTTATGAGTAAATGGATGGGCAATGATTATCCAAAAACTGCTGCAATCTCATTTACTGCGGCTGGAAATAATTTTGAATTATCACTTGCAGTCGCCATTGCAACTTTTGGTATTGCTTCGCCGGTTGCTTTTACCACGATTATTGGACCATTGGTTGAAGTACCTGTGTTAATTGCTTTAGTGAGTGTTTCACTGTGGCTAAGAAAGAAATATTTTAAAGAGGCTTGATACGATGAACCTGCCTAACGTAGATCTAAATCTTATTGAACAACCCACCTTTGAAAAAGTCCAAGCCAAAGAACTTGCTCATCCTCCTCGGATTTTGCTGCTCTATGGGTCTAATCGGGAACGTTCTTATAGCCGTCTTGCAGTTCTTGAAGCCGGTCGAATTCTTGAGTACTTTGGGGCTGAAGTAAAAATCTTCCATCCGAAAGGGCTGCCTTTACCGGAAGATGCTGATACTGAACATCCAAAAGTAAAAGAACTGCATGAGCTTCTGGCATGGGCTGAAGGCATGGTGTGGTGTTCACCGGAACGCCATGGTTCTATGAGTTCCATCTTTAAATCACAGATTGACTGGATTCCACTGGCAGGGGGTGCAATTCGTGCCACTCAAGGAAAAACCCTTGCCTTGATGCAAGTCAGTGGGGGATCACAGTCCTTTAACAGCCTGAACCAGATGCGTGTTTTGGGGCGTTGGATGCGGATGATCACGATTCCAAATCAGTCTTCAATTCCAAAAGCATTCCTGGAATTTGAAGAAGATGGACGAATGAAGCCATCAGCATTCTATGACCGGATTGTGGATGTGATGGAAGAGTTATTTAAGTTCACGCTGCTGACACGTGGTCAAAGCAAATACCTGACAGATCGTTATTCTGAACGTAAGGAATCGGCTGAAGAGCTTTCCAAACGGGTGAATCGGCGCAGTCTGTAAGGCTGGATTTGCTTGAATTCAGGCTGTCCGGTCAATCAGAGAAATCAGCAGAAACCCGCTGAAAAAGCGGGATGCTGCATCAAGAACACCAGAAAAATGCAAGGGGAAAAGGCTTTGGACACAAAACAGATCGAAACAGATGTGATCATCATCGGTGCTGGACAGGCCGGTTTGTCCACGGCTTACTTCTTAAAGCGTAAGAATATTCCGTTTATCATCCTGGATGATCAGCCTCAGCCTGGAGGTGCCTGGCAGCATGCCTGGGAGTCCTTGCGTCTTTTCTCCCCGAATAGCTGGAGTTCGCTGTCGGGCTGGATGATGCCGGCGACTGAACAGACCTATCCGACCCGCAATGAGGTGATCGATTATTTGACCGCCTATGAGCAGCGCTATCACTTTCCTATAGTTCGTCCGGTGCATGTGGATCACGTGGAAAGCAAGGGGACATATTTAGTAGTTCATGCAGGGGAGCAATCCTGGAAAGCCAAGGCGATGGTGAGTGCTACAGGGACATGGAGCCAACCATTTATTCCCGAGTATGTAAATCGTGAGCATTTTCAGGGTATACAACTTCATTCAGCAGATTATAAAAATGCTGAGTTATTTAAAAACAAGAAAGTCATGATCGTGGGTGGTGGCAACTCCGGTGCGCAGATCCTGGCCGAGGTTTCCCAGGTAGCTGAAACGCTTTGGATCACCCAGACACCGCCGCAATTTCTGGCAGATGATGTCGATGGTCGTGTCCTGTTCTTAAGGGCGACCGAGCGTTTGAAAGCCCAGCAGCAAGGCAGAAAGATCGAGCAGCCCATTGGTGGTCTGGGCGATATTGTCATGATCGATTCGGTCAAGGATGCACGTGAGCGAGGCGTTTTACAGAGCAAGCGTCCATTTTCGGCTTTTACCGAACATGGCGTGATATGGGAAGATGGCAGCACCGCGCAAGTGGATGCAGTGATCTGGTGTACCGGATTTAAGGCGGCGCTGAATCATCTTAGCAGTCTCGGGATTATCCAGCAGGACCACACCATCGCAGTGAAGGATGGTCGCTCGGTTCAGCTGCCGAATTTATGGCTGGTCGGTTATGGGGAATGGACCGGTGCTGCTTCGGCAACGCTGGTCGGGGTTTCTCGCACAGCTAGGGCAGTGGCCGATGAAATCGCTGCGTTTTTAGATTGAGATGATTTGATCCTGTTCCGAACGGGCCGATGGAGTGATAGAACTGGCTTGCAACGAGTATCCTCCTAAGGGCTGATTTTGGTGGTGATTGATCACTGGTATCCATCCTCCCAAATCTGCTCATGCTGTGGTGTTAGGTCTGGTAAAAAAGAGTTAAACATCCGCCAGTGAGAGTGTTTGAGTTGTGAAAGTCAGCTTGATCGGGATACCAATGCTGCGATTAACATCAAAAAAGAAGGCATTAGGTTGATTTTGGAAATTCCGAAAGCTACCTAACCTGAACCATAGGAACTATGGGGATAGCCCAATAAACTTGTGTAACCTCTGGATTATTTTGCATGCAATCTAAACCAAGTCTGCAGACTACTTGGGAAGCCCCCACCGCTAAACGAAAGCGAAGGTGGAGGTATGTTCACTCAGGTAATTTATGCCCACAATGCGGACAAAAGAAATATTTGTTTTTTTCCTGCTCGAGTTGTTCTTTCTTGCGCTCATGAATAAGTTCTAACAGGATATCCTGCATTTGCTCTGTGCCCAGCCCGACTTCTTTACGTAAAGTTTCAATTTTTTCTTGATCTTCAATCAAGTCAATTTCTGCATTATCGAGCAGTTCACGAAATCTTAATTCCAGCTTGTGCTTGCGTTGTCTCAGCTCATTGGCCAGGCCATTTGCCAGAATACCGGCGGGAAGTGCTGCCAGACCCACCCCTAAAATGGTAATTAAAGCCCCCAGAAAGCGACCTAATGGGGTGATTGGCGTCACATCGCCATAGCCGACTGTAGTCAGCGTCACCACCGCCCACCACATGGATGCAGGGATGGAGCTAAATACTTCCGGTTGCGCCTTGTTTTCAACCACATATACCCCAGCCGCCGCGATGATGATCATGATCAGCAGGATAAAAATAACCGCCTGAAATGAGCCCTTTTCGCGCTTAATCACCCGCAATAAAATTTGCAGGGAGACAAAATAACGCGTCAATTTGAGTAATCTGAATAATCGAAGGATTCGCAAATAGCGTAAATCAAGATGTACAAAGAAGTTAATATAGGCTGGGAGAATCGCCAACAGGTCAATGATGGCGCCGCCACTACGGATCCATAACCATCGGTTTTTCCATGCACCTTCAAAGGGATCTTTTTCCGCAATGGCCCAAAATCTTAATAAATATTCCAGGGTAAAAATAAAGATCGAGAATAATTCAAAGGCATCAAACAGCAGCTGATAGGATTGATAGAGGTCATTGATCGATTCAAGTAAAACGGCAGCGGTATTTCCAATAATCAATATGATCAGAAATATATTGATGACGCGACTTAAGATGCTTTCATGTTCTTCATTATGCAAATTGTCGTAAATAAATCTGCGAAGCTTATACCAGGCCTTGAATTCCATAGCAGTGCATTACGGTGCGATAAGATGTTTTGAGTTTAGCGCAAGCCCGGTCATCGATAGGAAATTTTTAAAAAATTAATCACAACTGTGGGGTGGTGATTATCCCGGATTTTTAGGGCTAAATCTATGCACTTTGCTGGAAGGGAAGGGTAGCGTTATCAGAATTAGCCACAAAATAATCTTACAACCTATTGGTACTTAAGTTAATTTTCTTGACCGATTAAAAATCAATCCAAAGGTATAAACAGACCCTATTTTGAATTTTATAATTTGAAACAACCTCATACGAGTCTAGATACACAGACACCAAATGAGTTTTATTATGTTCAGCTACCACAACAAAATAAGGTAGCTTAACTAGAACAGAATATCATTTATAAATAAGCTTTTAGTTGTTCAAATAAGTGGAAACACTTCTGTAGCTTTCGTCAATGAGGACCCGTTCTGTATCCAATATGCTTCGTAGTTTAAAAAAATTCTCCCATAAGGTTTTACTCGCCCAACGATTGAGATGGTTATAGACTGTTTGCCATGGACAAAGATCCTCAAGTATATCGCACCAGGGTGCACCTGATCGAAGCTTCCATAATATTCTTACTATTGCGTGAACGGTAGCAGCCATAAAATTGCATAGTATTTTGAATTTCTAACCAAATTTCATTATTTAGGATTTCCCGTGACATATTCGATCACTTCATTTTAGGCAAAGAGATAAGATATTTTAATTGAATAGATGAGAAGGATGAAATATGTACATCAAATGAAAACAGATACTGGTATTAAAAAATGTTTAAATTGAGGGGTTATCGTCTTGGTTACTTTTATTAATTTATCTAAATTAATATATAATAAAAACAATTATTTATAAATTCATATGATGCGTATCCTACGCATCATATGAATTTTGCTTAATTGAATTGAGCAGTGTCATTTGTGGTTAGGTTAAATATTCATGAGTCTTACGGAAGTTAAGGTACGCCAGGCTAAGCCAAAAGAAAAAATCTATTTTCTGGCAGATGATGACGGCTTAAGTTTAAAGGTAGAACCAAACGGACGTAAATCTTGGAGTTACCGTTATTCCATTGTAGGGACAAATAAACGTCCTCGCATGAAGTTAGGCGAATATCCTGTAATGTCCTTGAAAGAGGCCAGATCAGTCCGGGATGAATATAAATTTAATGATTATCAAAATAAACCGCTGCATAAAAAGACATCAAAACTTTTCGGGATGTATGTGAAGAATGGTTAGAATTTAAAATTCAAAATTCTTTTCAAGATGAACCACGATGCGGTGTCATTCAGCTTGCAAAAAATGTTTAGATCAGGATATTTATCCAGATATTGGACTAATGCCATTTATCGAAGTTAAAAGATATGATTTAGTTAAAATTATTAAAAATATAGAATCTCGAAATGTAAAAGAGCCTGTAAAAAAAGCCTACAGTTATTTAAATTAGATTTATGATTATGCTGTAGCGATGGGTTATTGCTAATATAATATTGCAAATGGGCTTCATAAAGTATTAGTTAATAATAAGATTAAAAAAATTATCCGAATTTAAACTCAGATGAACTATCTAACTTCTTAGGTAGATTAAATCAGATTAATACAGATCCTATCATTAAAAAGCCCTATTATTTAAGTTATATACAGGCGTACGTGGTGGAGAATTACTGCTTTGTGAACCACATCACTTCGATCTGGATAAAAGAATATGGAAAATACCAGCCTTACATATTAAACAATATAGAAGAAAAGTCATTTTAGGTCATGATATTCCTAAATTTTTAGTTCCACTATCTGATCAAGCACTTGAAGTTGTGAAATCAGCACTCGCTTGGTCTCATGGTGAAAAATATGTATTTTCTAGTCCTCGTAATAATCATAAACCTATTCATTTTAATACCCTGAACTTGATTATTGGAAAAATGGGATATACTAAAAATGAACTATCATCTCATGGTTTGTGCTCAACATTTAGTACGATACTAAATGAATCTGGGTTATTTCAATCAAATTGGATTGAAGCACAGCTATCTCATACTGATAAAAACAAAACCCGTGCAATTTATAATCATGCAGAATATTTTAATCAGCGTGTGAAAATGATGCAATGGTGGGGCGATTTTATTGATAGTTGTACTGTATAGTTAATGGTTATGAAATCCAATTTTTAATTAGAATATATTGGTAAGTATATAAAATCAGATTCAAGAATTATTAAGGTTGAAATATTTTAAAGTAAACTACTTATAGTCTGTATTATTTATTTTATACAATTTATAAGAGCCTTAGTTTTCTAATAAAGTAAGTATTATTGCTCACATAACTAATCCACCAACCTTGCGGAAATCTTTATATGACATAGCACGCTCACCAATAGTTATATAAATATATAACTATTATCGCCTAAAATACGAAAGATCAATACAATTGAGTCATTCTAGCTCATGAATCTGTTTAATTCTGTAGTTTTGACTCGAGAGATTCTTACAGACGTTATCTTGAATAGCATGAGGACTATGTGAAACGTATTTTTCGTTCGACTTATAAGTGAAAATATTACTTATAGAATCAGCATATAAATTTGTTTGAGACATTCTAGTATCCTCAAAATTAAAAAATAAAATATTTAAGTAATTGATTTATAGTAATATTTTATACTATTAAAGTAGTAAAACCCTATAAAAATCAATCATTATTTGGAGGAACTTGAGTATGCTGATTTTTTATTCTAACTTTAGGTCTATATCTGCTGCTGATTATCTTACTATATAGTTATCCTATCTAGTTATTCTGATTAGTTGAGCATGATGATATTTGCTTGAATGAATACAACTTACCTAGCTAACCTATAGGCCTTCATTAAGTCCCCACTTTAAAATAAATGGGGACTTAATTTATGATTCTAAATACCGATATATTAACCATGATCTGTTGCCAGAAAACTAGGAAATTAAATGCCCGCTGAAGCTAATTATCCTAACTAGGCAATACTTCGATACTCTCTGCTTCAATTTAAGTGAACATCTAAAAAGTCCGTAGGAAGCTAAGGATTCAATAAATTTTCTTGATGTTCTATTACTTAGGTTAGGCTAAATCTATAATTTTGCTGAACAGGAACCTTACCTTTTTAGATAATCTTCATCATATCCAGGATGATTGGGAGCAATCTAATTTTTATGGGTTATTCGATATAATTGAATCCTAGGCAGATTGAAGTTTTATGATAAGTCTAGAAAGAAGGAAAGTAGTCTTACTAAACCATTTGGTTGTTAAATATACTCTTAATTAAAACCATGATTTTCTTCGTATTTTATAAAATATTCTAATTTTGAAAAAACATATTATTTAAAGAATTGCAATTTTATAATTTTTTACTTATGAGTATTTTGTTCTTTAGTTTTCCAAAAGGAGTATCCAATTCCTATAAATAAGATGATAAATGTGATTGAAAGGGATAAGGACGGTGGAATTTTTGCTATACCCAATCCATCGGCTATAAAGATTTTTGACCCAATAAAAACTAATAATACTGCTAAGGCATATTTTAAATAATGGAAACGTTCGACCATTGCTGATAGGGCAAAATATAAAGCACGTAATCCTAAAATTGCGAATATATTTGAAGTATAAACAATAAATGGATCAGTTGTAATTGCAAAAATCGCAGGAACACTATCTATTGCAAAGATCAGATCTACAAACTCAATCATGATCAGAGCTAGAAAAAGTGGTGTCATAAACCATCTTAATTGATTAGTTTTTGGATCAATTTTCTTTACCCAGAACTTCTCTGCGTGAAGTTTTTCAGTAACGCGAAATCGTTTTTTAATAAAGTTTAAAATAGGTGAATTACCGACTTCATATTCTTTATCAATACTCAGCCACATTTTTACTCCTGTTAATATGAGGAATGCTGCAAAGATATAAAGAACCCATGAAAATTGGCTAACTAGAGTAGCACCTACCCCAATCATGATGGCTCTTAAAAAAATTACTCCTATAATTCCCCAAAACAAGACACGATGTTGATAAATTCTCGGTATTGAAAAATATGAAAAAATCATTGCAATCACAAAGATATTATCCATTGCTAATGACTTTTCAATTACAAAACCCGTTATGTAATTGATACCTGCTGTCGATCCAATATACCACCAAATCCATGCACCAAAAAACAAACCTAATGTGATATAAAACGCTGATAATGCAAGGCTTTCTTTAACACCAATTTCTCTTAGATTACGATGAAATACTCCGAGATCAAGAATAAGGAGTACAAGTACAATAAGAATAAAAAAAATCCACATCCAAACAGGTTTATCTAAAAAATTAGAAAAGAGAATATCCATCATATTCCTCTGCTTATGTCTGTACTTTTATAAATAGATATGCTCTTTATAGACAATAGTTGTCAATACTTATTTTATGTAAAGATGTATTTAGAATTCACAAACCTTTCTATTTAATCAAATGTTACTTATATGAAATTGCCCTAGTAATCCTAAAGAAGTTCGCACTTTTAAAATGCATAATTTTGCAATTTTCTTAGGAAACAGATGTATGGGGTAGTGTCTAGACCGGATAAAGAACTTGAAATGATCTTCAGCCTTTTAGGAAATTTACAAGTGATACATAACCATTATCAAAGTGGCTCAAGTCGTTGGAATCAATTTGCAATAACTCAAAGATCATTTTTCTATATTGTCAAAAAATAAAAATGTCTATTAAGCATGACTTATAAATATTAATAGAAAAATGGAAAGGGCAGTTAGATGAAAGAAGCATATATTTGCTCCAGCTCAGGTCGCAACTAGATAAATGTATTGGATATGGCTGTCTTTAGATCAGCATCCTTTACACAATCCGACTAACCAATTTGCAGATCAATCAATAATTAACCCTTGCGAAATGATTTGATTGGGTTACTTAACGAACAGCTTTTAGAATTGGAGCAACTCGATTTAAATATTTTGGAACCATCTGAAAAAGTAATAATTAGAATTTATCTATGGAACATAGCATAAGAAGGTGAAAATCTTATGCCATAAATTCTCTATTGAGGACCATAAAGAAAAACTAAGATTTCTCTTTCAGAACTTGTGAAAAATTTTTCACTTTTTCTAATGTGGCGTCTACACCTTGCTTAAAAAAGGTATCCACCAGTGCCGAACCGATCACCACCAGATCAACTTTATTGGCTAAGGCTTTCACATGACTTTCATCTTTAATCCCAAAGCCAATAGCAATCGGGATATTAAAAATTGGTTTGATTTCAGCAATCTTTTTTTCAAGATTGGCCAGATTTAAAGTACCGCCGGTGAGACCATTTTCCGCAACATGATATAAAAATCCTGTCGCACCGGCTGAGATTTGTTTCAATCGCTCAACTGGAGTGGTGGGTGCGCTCATTGCAATTAAATGCATATTTTTTTCATTTAATATCTGTTTAAATTTTTCCCTATATTCATAAGGGGCATCCAGGATCAGGATCCCCTCAATCAAATTTTCGGTATCCGCAACCAGCTTCTCGAAACCATATTGTATGATCGGGTTTAAATAGGTCATGAAAATAATCGGGGTGGTTTCATCCTTTAAACGGATAGCTTTCACGAGCTCAATGGTTTGATGCACGGTCTGACCAGAAGCGAGTGCTCTAAGATGGGCAGCCTGGATGGTCTCTCCATCTGCCACAGGATCAGAAAATGGGATGCCCACTTCGATGATATCAGCTCCAGCTTGACCCAATTGACTAAATAGACGGTAACTTTCATTAAAATCAGGATCTCCAGCAGTAAAATAACAGACTAAACCACTGCGATGTTCCTGTTTTAATTGCATTAGTTTTTGATCTAAACGGTTCATGTACTTGCTCCTGCAAGATATTTTTTTACAGTGTCTAAGTCTTTGTCACCTCGCCCACTTAAATTGATGACAATTGTCTGTTCCGGATGCATTTCTTTCGCAAGTTTTATGGCATAGGCAATAGCATGAGAACTTTCTAGCGCTGGGATAATGCCCTCTTGCTGGCTCAGTAGTTGAAAGGCATGTACAGCCTCTTCATCTTTGACTGCTGCATAAGTCACGCGGCTTGTTTCAAACAGAATGCAATGCTCAGGGCCAACCCCAGGGTAATCCAGTCCTGCGGATATGGAATGTCCCTCTAAAATCTGCCCGTCTGAATCTTGCAGTAAGTAAGTCAAATTACCATGCAAGACACCGACTCGACCTTTGGAAATCGAGGCAGCATGTTCATGACTATCAGTGCCTTTCCCGCCAGCTTCAATTCCAAACATTTTGACATTGGTATCCTCTAGAAAGGGATGCATGAGTCCTAATGCATTGGAACCACCACCGACACAAGCAACCAAAGCATCTGGGAGTTTATTTTCTTTAAGAAGAATCTGGTTTCTGGCTTCGATGCCAATAATTTTCTGGAACTCTCTCACAATAGTCGGGTAGGGATGCGGGCCAGCACCAGTTCCTAGCAGATAGTAAGTCGTGTCGACATGACTGATCCAGTCACGTAAGGCTTCATTCATAGCATCTTTCAAGGTTCCACGGCCTTTTTTTACGCCTTGTACTTCAGCACCGAGTAATTTCATACGTTCAACATTCGGTTGCTGGCGTTGAATATCCGTCTCACCCATATAAATCGTGCATTTCATCTTAAAGAGTGCACAGACGGTTGCTGTGGCAACGCCATGCTGTCCTGCACCTGTTTCAGCAATGATTCTGGTTTTACCCATGAATTTAGCCAATAGGATTTGCCCTACACAGTTATTGATCTTATGGGCGCCGGTATGGTTCAAATCTTCTCGCTTGAGATATATTTTGGCTCCCCCTGCGTAGGAAGTTAGATTTTTTGCATAGAATAGCGGGCTAGGGCGACCCACGAAGTCGGTTAAAATCTGTCGATATTCAGCCCAAAATTCAGGTTGATTCCGTATGGTATTAAAGGCTTGTTCTAAATCTTGTAGAGCTGGCATCAGGCTTTCAGGCATATAGCAGCCACCAAATTTACCGAAAAAACCACCTTGATCAGGACCCTGACCGATATAAGGAGTTGTCATTGTGTTTCTCTTAAAATCTCAACATTGATTGGATTTTAAAAGATTTCCATTTTCCTGATAATTGATATATTTTTGATTTATGATGTTAGAAAATTTTACAGCATGAAACGTAGAACCTTACCATCCTTAAATTCACTCAAAGCATTTGAAGCGGTCGCTAGACATCAAAGTTTCAGCTTGGCTGCGGAAGAACTGTGTGTCACTCATAGTGCAATCAGCCATCAAATCAAACAGCTCGAAGAATGGTTGGATAAAAAATTGTTTATTCGGCATTCATCAATGATTACTCTCACTCAGGATGCAGAAGACTTATCCCGTCTTTGCACTCACGTCTTCAATGAGCTGGAAGAATGTGTATTTGATTTAACTCATAAAGCGTCAGAAGTGGAAATCGTTATCGGTGCCTCTCATAGCTTTATGGCGAACTGGTTAATCCCACGACTGGAAAAACTAGAAAGCCTTTATCCTAATATCTCTATTAAATTGATGACCTGTAACGACCTAAAACTACTGGAAAAAGAAAAAATTGATATTTTTATCAATAGCTTGAATGTAGATGAAATGCTGCCTAAGTTTTTGGATAAATTTCTTTTATTTCCGGATAACATGGGGCCAGTTTGTAAAGGCGAAAACTATGCTCTTACTAGTATTCATGATCTTTTTAAGCACCCATTACTTCACACTTATTCCAATAAGAATGCCTGGCAGATCTGGTTTGAACGATCCCACCTAAACCTTGAGACTAAATCGAATGATCGATATTTTGATCGTCTCAATTTAATGATAGAGGCGGCTGTTTCAGGATTGGGGATTGCTATAGCACCCCAAATTTTAGTGGAAAAGGAAATATTAAGTGGCAGAATTATTGCACCGTTTGAGTTTACCTATTGCAACTTTGACTTCTATGCAATTGTTAGAAAAAATAATTCAAATCAAGAAATTATCAATATTGTAAATTGGTTACAGAACCAATGTTGAAAGGATCCAAATCAAAGGCCATTTCTATCGCTTCTTATTCTCAAGTAAAAATACCCTATTTAAAGGTACTTCACGAATTCCTCTCACTTTCATAATTAGATCGCTTTTATAAGAGTCTATCAAGAAATCTGACTCAAACGGAGGATACTCATTTATTAATGACAAGCTATTTGAGCTGATTGTTAAAATGAATTCATATTGAAATTACACTAAAATAAATCCTCATAAAAATAAAAATTACATTTTTCACCTCTAAATTAGTAAGTTGTTTTTAATATAATTTTTTCTAAAATATGTTTAATAAATAAATGAAAAATTTTATATTTTAGAATTGTATAGATTTAATTAATGTGCAATAAAATTAAATTCTATCTGTTATTTTTACATGTAATTTAAATTGCAAAATAGTTTTAGAAAATTAGTAAGACATTGATTAATATTTATAAAAAATTAATATATAATAATTTAATTAAATTATTATATTATTTGGAAAATAATTCTAGCTATAAAAACCATCTATTAGTTAAAATAAAGTTAATGATTTCTAATTTTATTAAACATTAAAAGTATTGACTAATAAAAATATGATTCTATATTAATTTAAAAAGCAATATTAAAATATTTCTTTTTTATCTGTTATTAACCATATACATAACAGAATTAAAATACATTTTTTAAAGCTTTGTTTTCTGGAGTGTTATTAATGAGTAATTCCAATCTTTCACCATTATTTCGTCGAAGTGTGGGTTTTGATCGGTTTAATGATCTATTTGACTATGCCATGCAAGCAGTTACGCCTAATTACCCCCATTATAATATTGAAAAAGTAGGAGAAAATGATTATCGCATTTCTGTTGCTACAGCAGGCTTTACCGAAGATAAACTTCAAATTAGTCAAGAAAATCAATTTTTAGTTATTACAGGTAAAGTTGAAGAGGAAAGCTCAGATACAACAGTTGAATTCCTGCATAAAGGTATCTCTCAACGTTCATTTAAGCTCTCACTTCGGTTAGAGGAGAATATGGAGGTACAACAGGCTAACTATGAAAATGGTTTACTGATAATAGACTTACGACGGAATATTGCCGAAGGAGCTATGCCTCGTCAAATTCCAATTGGTCATAAACTTAATGAGCAAAAAATGTTAGATAAACCAAATCAGAATGATTAAATCTAACTTCGATCTCTTGAATGCCCTACTAGAATTTATATGGTAAGAAATATCTTGATCAGGACAAGAAAAGTGTAACTCCCTAATTCTTTATTTTAATTTTTTTATCAAAGAATTAGGGAGTTGAATCTTACTTACCTCTGATTTTTATTGTTATTATGAGATGAATTAAATCATTTTTTGTTCAAAAAATAACCCTATATTACTCAGAATCTGATAAATGACTTATTGATAAGCTTGATCAAAAGTAATCAAGTGATTCTAAAAGCCACTAAGTTAAACTATTAACCAGTTTAATTGGCTTGATGTTATCTTTGTTTGGCACATAATTTTGGACCTCATATACATATTAATGCTGTAAGGCAGGGAGCAACTCGTACAGCAGTATTAAAAATAATATTGGCACCTGAAATTAAAAAGAGTGCTCTTTCATCCTCCATTACGCCTATTGAGTGAACCTTGAAGATATCGCGAGAGCTATATTATTCTTTACTGCCCCTATTTCATCATAAGTTTACACGCAAACCTTATTTGTAAATAGTGATGGCATATATACTCAAGTCGAGGTAGTGCTGAGAATAAATGGGTGAAGTTGAATCAGCAATATACTGGGCCAAATGGTCGTATTACTGCACTCTTTCCTGAAAATCAGAAGTTCGAAGCAGGAATTTATAAAGTCACTTTTAAAACGGAAAACTGGTTTAAAAAGAATAATTAAAATACTTTCTTTCCTGAAATCCCTGTCATTTTTAAAGTGGATGGAAGTGTCAACCATTATCATATTCCTTTACTGTTGAGTCCTTATGGATACTCAACATATAGAGGTAATTAATCATCGGAAGGGCAGATCAGGTCATGTATATGGGAAAATAGCAAGGACGTGACAGAACCTACTCACCTGATCAGAATGAGCCTAGAGCTCAGTTTTGAAGAGTTGAGTCCTTCTAAATGACCTCGTCCTTCATGATTGAGCACAATTTTCACTTTGCTGTCTACCCAAAAACCATTCCAGAACTGCTCTCGGCATTAACGTTCAGCCAGCACCTTGGATAATCTTTTGGTATGGGCAATTAATCGGTCCAGCCAGCGTTTTGCAGCCAGAAGTTTTAAGCTTCGGGCTGCACTCAGCCGATTAAAGGTGGCATATTGCATCACTTCTTCGCGTAAGGCTGTCCGATGCTCGTCGCTCCACTGTTTAAGATTGGTCACTTCCTGCTTAAAACTCTCAATTTTTTCAGCATTTTCTAAAAAATCCGGATGGGTAACATAATGCTCGAGAATATTTAAAAAATCTAAAGCCACTTGATAAATCTGTGGTTGGGTGCGAATAGCCAGTGCATAGGGAACACCTTCCAGATCACTACGCAGAACCCGAATATAAACCATCATGCGTAATAAAGAGGTCAGGCGCTGTTTATCCTGTTGATTCTCTGGCACCACAATTTTCTCTAAATAAATCTCGAGATGCTCAATCTCTTGATCTAATTGCGGTAATTCTTTGGGGCTCACATTGACGCCTTCCTGAAATGCACGACGTAATATTTCAAACATCTGAATCAGGATTTGAAAAGTCACTTTTTCTGCGGCAATGATGGCCACACTTGGAATCTCCAGATTAGATTCATCCAGAATTTCTAGGGTACCGGACTTTTTCTGAGGTAAAAACTTACAAATAAGTTGATTAAAGGGATGGATCAACGGCATAAAAATACATGCGCCGATTAAGCTAAATAACGTATGAAATGCTGCCACAATGACGACTTCATCCCATTCAGCAATAGATTGAATATGATAGTAGGCCCAGTTAAATAGGGGGATCAACAAAAAGAAAGCAAATATCGCACTGGCTAGATTGAAGATCACATGAACCGCTGCAGTCCGTTTGGCATTTACTGAGCCGCCAATCACGGCCAGTACCGCCGTGGCAACTGTCCCGATATTTTGCCCAATGACCAGTAACAAGGCTTGCTGCAGGTCAATCGCAGTACTGGCTAAAGCAGCTAAAGTTGCCGTAATGGCGGCACTGGAAGACTGTAGTAACACTGTCATGATTAGTCCGATCCAGACCAAAAATAGCTTCTGCCAGAATGAATCATAGTGAAAAATGGACAAATCGACTTGTTGAGCCAGACCTGACATCGCAATCTGTAATTGCTCAATCCCAAAGAAAATCAGGCCAAAACCTGCAAGAACAAAACCGAATAATGCCAAACGGTCATGCGTTAATAATTTTAGTAACGCGCCTACAGCAATCATGGGTAAGGCAAAAGTAGTGATAGAGAACTTAACCCCGAGTAAAGCCACCATCCAGCCGGTACTGGTCGTTCCGATATTGGCCCCTATAATCACCCCAATCGCTTGGGAAAAACTCAATACTCCAGCTCCGACAAAACCAATAGTCGCAAGCGTCGTGGCCGTAGAGGACTGCACAATCAAGGTCAGACCAATACCAGAGCACATAGATTTAAATGGTGTTCCTGTAAATTTGGTCAGCCATAGTCGTAAGGTTTCACCGGCCATGTCCTTAAGACTGTCGGTCATTAAAATCATGCCTATCAAGAATAAACCAATACCGCCACCGAGCTGGGCAATAATTTCGAGCACAATTTCCCCAAGGTGTTTTTAGCATCAGCATACCGTCTGATCTAGGCGATGTCATTAACAACAATCCCAGGCATAGGCTTTGGTAGCAGGTATTTAGACCACAGGCTGAGCTCGAAGGTCCGATAGGACAGCAACAAAATACAATCCACGCAAAAAATCACAAAATCTTCATCTTAGTTTTCTTAAGATGAGTCTGGTCAACTTGATCTGACCCAGACACAGAGAGATAACGTTAAATTTTATCGCTCAATTTTTATTTTAAAAATGAAAGCAATCAGAGGTATGTGGTGCGTAAAGTAATTGAATATGTGGGAGCAGATCTGTCAAGGATCATTGAAATGGCTTGGGAAGATCGCACCCCATTTGAAGCCATCCAGCGTGAGTTTGGCTTGAATGAAGCTGCAGTGATTCGCTTGATGCGGAAAAATATGAAAGCATCAAGTTTTAAAATGTGGCGTGAACGAGTCACCGGCCGAAAAACCAAACATCTGCAACTACGTTCACCCGATATCATTCGGGCCTATTGTTCACGGCAGTATAAACGTTTCTAAGCGCTTTGTTTTGAACGCCGTTTGGACTCATGTTTACATCGTTCAGAACAGTATCTGACTTCCTCCCAGCAGCGTTGCCATTTTTTGCGCCAGCTAAAAGGACGCAAGCAGTGAATACAGATTTTTTCAGGGAGATGCTGTTTTTTCATGGTTTATAACTCATCGATCTGGCTAAGAAGCTGTTGGGCATGGGCGATTATTTGCTCCCCAACTTTAAGTTTATCCAGCTGCCGATATAAATTCATTAGCAAATCGTCCTCACGTGGATGCAAGTTCATTCACCCAGCTAAAATCTTACTCATTTTATAAGTCTTATTTTTAATGATTTCTTAACTCATAGACGATGTGAAAATTATGTGATTTTAATCAAAAAGATACAAATTATTATGGTTGTAATTCAGGCAGTGTGCGCCTAGTATCTTCCATGAAGTTACTCCATGTAAGCTTCCTTAGTTTTGTCCCATACACCCCTCTGTATGGGATTTTTTTTAATACGGGGATTGTCATGAGCATGCATTCAAAAGCGTATATTTTTAGACAGCAGCAATTGCTGGTGGATGATCATTTCCAGTTGCCGCAGGTGGAAAGACTGCAGCACGACCTGAACCTGTCGGAAAATGGCCAGGTCATTGCACGGGATCTAAAAGAAGATGAAATAGTGCCCGAAGGCTATCAACTGGTTCCGATCCGGCAACTGGTGCAGGTCTGGAGCAGGCCGCAGTTTGAACAGGCCAGTCGTGCCGTACAGTTACTGGAGTGGCGCCGTAATCACCGCTTTTGTAGCAAATGTGGCGATGCCACCCAGCAGCACGCCAGTCAGTATGCCATGGTCTGTCCATCCTGTGGCTATAACCAGTATCCGCGGGTGAATCCCTGTGTGATTACCATCATCACTCGGGGCAAGGATGAAATTTTGCTGGCGAAAAATGCCCGCAATAAGACCCAGATGTACAGCCTGATTGCCGGATTTGTTGAAGTCGGCGAAACCTTGGAGGAGGCAGTACGCCGTGAGACGCTGGAAGAAGTCGGGCTGCAGATCAAAAACATTCAATATCTGGCCAGCCAGCCATGGCCGTTTCCAAGCAACCTGATGATGGCCTTCAAAGCCGAATATCACGCAGGGGAAATTCAGATTCAAGAAAACGAACTCAGCGATGCGCAGTTTTTCAGGTTTGATCAGTTACCCGAGATTCCCTTCAAGGGCAGTATCGCTTATGCCATGATTCAGCATGTGATGCATGGTACCCCTGTGGCAGATGACAGCAAAGAATGGCTTTAACCTGGAAACCAGTCTAGGGCTTTTTCAGCAGCACGCCTCCTGAATCACATTATTTTGTCTTCACGCTTTGTTCACATCCACTTGGGTTATCTTAATCCTGAAATCATTCAAGGCTTAAAAATGAATACTCTATTCAAGTCATTTTTTGCAGTTACGGCACTGACCCTCATGAGCTTAAGCATGCTGACTAAAGCGGAAACTGTTGCGCCTCAGGCAGTCGATCAGGTGGATATCCAGAAGTATGCAGGCAAGTGGTATGAAATTGCGCATTTACCGATGTATTTTCAGCGTAAATGTGTATCAGATATCTCGGCACAATACACTGTCAATGCCGATCAGACCATGCGTGTCTTAAATAGCTGCCGGATTGAAAATGGTGAAATGATCAGCTCTGAAGGGGTGGCCTATCCGCAAAATCAGGGCAATAGCAAACTCAAGGTCAGCTTTTTGCCGCAAGGTTTAAGGTGGATCCCCTTCACCAAAGGTCATTACTGGATATTAAGAGTGGATCCGGAATATAAAGTGGCACTGGTCGGTGGACCGAGTAATAAATACCTGTGGATTTTATCGCGTGAACCGCAACTGGACGAAGCAACCTATCAGTCCTATCTGGAGACTGCGAAACACTATGGCTACGACATCACAAAGTTAATCAAATTACCGCATTAATCTGCTACCCTTTGGCCGAACTGCCTAGTCTCTTACAGTTCGGCTTTTTTTTCACTTCACATAAAATTCATATCTGACTGATTAGACTCATCAAACAGAATAAAGACAGTCGCTTGAAATAGGATGAGTTCATGTTGAAAAGTCTGATGCGATGGATAGATAGCTGGTCTATATCGACACCAACCGAAACACTGACTGCTGAAAACAGCAAGATTCAGTGGCTGAGGATTTTGCCCTTTATTCTGTTGCATCTGGCCTGCCTAGCGATATTCTGGGTCGGGGTATCCTGGTTTGCGCTTGGCTTTATGCTCGCGTTCTACTTGATCCGCATGTTTTCCATCACGGCTTTTTTTCATCGCTATCTGTCGCATAAAACTTTTCAGACCTCGCGCCCGGTACAGTTCCTGTTTGTATTACTCGGCACCATGAGTGCACAGCGTGGCCCACTGTGGTGGGCGGCACATCACCGCTATCACCACCGCTATACCGATACCTTGCAAGATCCGCATTCCTCCACGCATGGTTTTTGGTATAGCCATGTCGGCTGGTTTCTAAATGAATATAACTTTGCTACCCGTAAAGAAGTGATCAAGGACTGGCTGAAATACCCGGAACTGATCTGGCTGGACCGTTTCAGTTTGATTGTGGTGCTGCTGACCGCGGGCGGGATTTATGTACTAGGGGAATGGCTGGCCATCACCTGGCCGCAACTCGGAACGTCCGGCCTGCAATTGCTGGTCTGGGGATTTGTGGTCTCTACCGTGTTACTCATCCATGCCACTTTGTGTATTAACTCACTGGCGCATCATTACGGCAGCCGGGATTTTGACACGGATGACCACAGCCGTAACAACTTATTCCTCTCCATCATTACCTTGGGCGAAGGCTGGCATAACAACCATCATTACTATGCTGGCAGTACCCGGCAGGGTTTTTACTGGTGGCAGATTGATGTGACCTATTATCTGCTGAAACTCATGTCCTGGCTAGGACTGGTCTGGGGCCTCAAGCCCATTCCGGCACGGATTTATGAAGCCAGTAAAATCGCTCAGGCTCGAAAACATAAAAAAGCTGCTACGGCAGGCACTCACACGATTCAATCGAAGGAATCACCATGAAAATTGCAATTATTGGTTCAGGTATTTCCGGTCTGTACGCTGCCTGGAAACTCAGCAAAGCGCATGAAGTCACAGTCTTTGAAAAGAATAACTACTTTGGTGGTCATACCGATACCCATCAGCTGAATATCGATGGTGAACAGGTTGCGGTGGACAGTGGCTTTATTGTGTTTAATGAGCATAACTATCCGCTGTTCTGCTCGATGCTAAAAGAACTTGGGATTCAATCGCAAAGCAGTGACATGGGCTTTTCGGTGAATAATCAGGTCAGTGGCTTACAATACAATCCTTCAAAAAAATTCTCGCTGTTGTTCCGACCGCAAAACTTTTTTAACGCGGATTTTCGTGCGATGTTGTCGGATCTGTTCCGTTTCTATTCGGCCAATAAAGATCTGGATGTCGAACAGGTCGATGCACAGCTCAGTATTGATGAGTATTTAAATCAACATGGTTATAGCGATGCCTTTCGTCAGGAGCATCTCTATCCGATGTGTGGAGCGCTGTGGTCCTGTCCGGTGGAACAGGCCGGACAGATTCCCTATAAATTTGTGGTGAGCTTTTTCCAGCATCATCGCATGTTGCAACTGAAAGACCGGCCGTTATGGCTCACGGTCAAGGGTGGATCGGCTCGCTACATTCGTGCGATTCAGTCCCAATCAAAAATAACTTTCCGCAAAACCGCTGTGCAGCTTGTTTCACGCAGTGCCAATGATGTACTGATTGAAACAGCACAGGGCAGCGAACGTTTTGACTGGGTGATCTTTGCCAGTCATGCCGATGACAGCCTGGCGTTACTGCAAGACCCGACAGCGCAGGAGCTGGACGTGCTGGGCAAGTTCCGCTATCAGGCTAACCGCATGGTGGTGCATTCCGACACCCGTATCATGCCCAGATCCAGACGTCAGTGGGCCAGCTGGCATGTCCATGTAACGCCGAGTCAGGCAACTGAACAGACGCCATTCCAGCACAGCGGTATGCACTATGGCTTCAGTTACTGGATGAACCAGCTGCAGAACCTGCAATGCAAAACTCAGGTCCTTGCCACCCTGAATCCTAATTTTACCCTGGATTCTAAAAAAGTCTGGGTCGAACGGCATTATCGTCATCCGGTGTTTGATGCCTCCGCGATTGAAGCACAACAACGCTGGGCCGAGATCAATAGCCAGAACCGTACCTCATACTGTGGAGCTTACTGGGGCTGGGGCTTTCATGAAGATGGTGTCCGTAGCGCTGCCTGGGTGGTCGATCAGCTCTTAAAACAGGCCGAGCAGGCCGCCTAGGAGGATATGATGCAAATGTTTCCACTGGCTATCGCCTCTGCCAAAATCCGGCATCGCCGTTTCTTGCCCAAAGCGCATGCTTTTGAGACCCGGCTGACCTATCTATGCTTTGATCCGGATCAGCTCTCAAGCTTTACTGAAAAATCCTGGCTCTGGTCTTGCAATCGCTGGAATTTCCTGACCATGGATGAACGTGATTTTCTGACCATGGAATGTGGTTCGATTCGGCAGAAAGTCGCACGTCTGCTGATCAAGCGGGAAAACTACCTGTTAGCGCATGCCGCGTCCATCCGGGTATTGGCTCTGCCGCGTACATTGGGCTTTCGCTTTAATTCTGTGGTGTTTTATTTGGTCTTTGATACCACCGACCAACTGATCTTTGTGCTGAGCGAAATTACCAATACACCGTGGAATGAACGTCAGGTCTATATCCATGACTGCCGGAACAATGTGGCTGAACATGCGCCGTACCAGAGCCACCAGTTTGACTTTAAAAAGGCCTTTCATGTGTCGCCGTTCATGCCGATGGCGCTGGATTACCGCTGGCGCTTCAGCTTTTCCGATCAAAACAATGTGATTCATATGCAGCTGTTTCAGCAGGGAATATTGCAATTTGATGCTACCATGCAATTTTCGTTGCAAGCCATCACAGTTCCTTCACAACAGCATCGCTATGCTGTGCTGAAAGTTCTTGAGCCCTTCAGGATGGTCAGTGGAATTTATCTGCATGCATTTCGCTTATGGAAGAAAAAAATTCCATTTTACCGGCATCCTCGCAAAGAAAAAGGAAACACCTTGTTATGAAAACACTGTTTATGGGAGAAGAAAGCACACTGCCGGTGGTACTGCGCCATCTGCTGAAATTACGTCATGGTCAGCTGATTTTTAAAGGCGTCTGGAACGGGATTGTGGGAGAGAGCAGTGATCTGTATGCCGTGATTCAGGTGCATGATAGCCGCCTGATGGATCTACTGTTCCGCAATGGTGTACTAGGTGCTGCAGAAGGTTTCATTCGTGGCTACTGGAGCAGTGATGATTTGGTCAATGTGATTCGCATTCTGGCGCGCAATCGCGATGTGTTGGACCGGATGAATCAGAATACCTTGGCGAAGGCCAGCCAATTTTTCCTAAAGACTTGGTACAAATCCCGCAAAAACTCGATTGATGGCAGCCGTAAGAATATTGCCGAGCATTATGATTTGAGCAATGACTTTTTCAAGCTGTTCCTGGATTCCAGCATGATGTATTCCAGCGCGGTATTTAAAGAGCCGGGCATGAGCCTGGAACAGGCCTCCGATTATAAAAAAGAACTGATTTGCCAGAAACTGCAGCTGCAACCAATGGATCATTTGGTCGAAATTGGCAGCGGTTGGGGTGGTTTTGCCATTTATGCCGCACAGCATTATGGCTGTAAAGTCACCACCATTACCATCTCCCAAGCACAATATGATGAAGCGGTCGCGCGGATAGAGGCAGCGGGACTATCTCATCGCGTGGATGTCCAGCTGAAAGACTACCGTCTGTTGGAGGGCAAATACGACAAGCTGGTCTCGATAGAAATGATCGAGGCCGTGGGTGAGCAGTACTTAGCGACCTATTTCAACAAATGCCGTGAATTGCTGAAACCGAATGGTCTGGCACTGATTCAGGCCATCACCATTGAAGATGCCCGCTATGCCAGAGCCTTGAATACCGTGGACTACATCAAGCGTTACATTTTCCCGGGCAGTTTTATTCCCTGCATCAGTATCATGACCCACTCCGCTTCCGAGCAAAAACTGCGTCTCAAGCATCTGGAAGATATCGGCCAGAGTTATGCCCAAACCTTGCACTGCTGGCGCCAGCGCTTTCTGGAGCAACGTGATCAGGTACTAGGGCTTGGTTTTGATGAGTCCTTTATCCGTATGTGGGATTTTTATCTGTGCTATTGCGAGGGTGGTTTCCGCGAAGGCGTCATCAGTGATGTACATCTGCTGTTTGAAGCCAGTGCTTACTAAGCCTAGATAAAACAGGAGGACTGACATGCTGCTGTATTTACTTCTGCTGAATGTCTTTATCATGTTCTGCAGCTGGCTGCTGGTGACCTATAACCAGCGTGCCGGACTGGTGGATGTGGCCTGGAGTTTCTGTATTGCACTCAATGTCATCATCGCGGCCTGGGTCATGGAAACTGCACCGCTGCTGATCCGGGTATTTCTGGGCTTGTTCAGCGGGACCTGGTTTTTACGCCTGACCTGGCATCTGCTGCGCCGTTATGCCAGTGAAACTGTAGAAGATACCCGCTATGCCAATATGCGCCGGGCCATGGGAGATTATCAGCATCTCGGTTTTCTGGCCTTTTTTATGTTTCAGGCCGGGCTGGTAGCACTATTTTCCTACCCGATGCTGGAGTTGCTCAATATTCCGGTCCAGCAGTGGAACGACTGGACACAGGCTACAGTGCTGGTGGCAGGCATGATCATGCTGCTGGCGCTGATCGGGGAAAGCACAGCCGACCAGCAACTCTACCGTTTCAAACTGAATCCACAAAACCAAGGCAAAACCCTGGACCAAGGCTTATGGAAATATTCACGTCATCCGAATTATTTTTTTGAATGGTTGCACTGGTTTGCCTATCCGGTTCTCGGTCTGGCGGCAGGTGTGTATGGATTATGGCTGTATCCGCTGCTGATGTGGCTGTTTCTGTACTACATCACCGGAATTCCCTTTAGTGAACAACAGGCGCTGACACATCGCGGCGACAACTATAAAGACTATCAACGACGAACTTCAATGTTTATTCCGTGGCCACCCAAAGAGTAGGTAAATACATGGACTTTATGATTCAAAAATCTTTAAAACTGATCGAAAGCGGCAAAGTGCCCGACCCGGTGATTCGCGCAGGCATTCGCACTTTAAGCAAAAAACGTTTGGCACAGGAAGGGCGCTTTGACCCGGCACTGGCGGCACAGCGTTATATGGATGTGCTGCATATGCTGAAAAACAGCGAAATTGCCATCGAGACCGATAAGGCCAATGAACAGCACTATGAACTGCCCACCGCATTTTTCCAGGCGGTGCTGGGCAAGCGGCTGAAGTACAGCGCCAGCCTGTTTGAACAGGCGCATACCACACTGGATCAGGCCGAAGAAGCAGCATTGGCCAGCTATTGTCAGCGTGCACAGTTACAGGATGGACAGGATATTCTGGAAATTGGTTGCGGCTGGGGCTCACTTAGTCTGTATATGGCCGAGCATTATCCCAAGGCCCGCATCACTGTAGTGTCGAATTCCTCGACCCAGCGTCAGTATATTCAGGAACAGGCCCGTCTGAAAAAACTGGAAAACCTGACGGTGATCACCTGCGATGTCAATGTACTGCAACTGGAATCGGCTGCTTTCGACCGTGTGGTTTCGGTGGAAATGTTTGAGCATGTGCGCAACTACCAGAAACTGTTTGAAAATATCAGCAGCTGGCTCAAAGCTGATGGCTTGCTCTGGTGCCATATTTTCTGTCACCGTTTCCTGCATTATCCGTTTGAAGTGAAAAATGAATTTGACTGGATGTCGCAATATTTCTTTAGTGGCGGCCTGATGCCGGCAGCCTCAACTTTCCTGCATTTTCAGCAGCATTTGCAGCTGGAGCAGCACTGGCAATGGGCCGGTACCCAGTATGAACGCACGGCAAATGCTTGGCTGGAGAATATGGACCAAAAGCAGGCCGAGCTGCAGCCCCTGTTTCAGAAGACCTATGGCGCAGATGCGGCCATCTGGTGGCAACGCTGGCGGATTTTCTTTATGGCCTGTGCCGAATTGTTCGGTTATGAGCATGGACGCGAGTGGGTGATCGGCCACTTTCTGTTTAAAAAGAAAGCCGTATAATTGAACGATGAATCGAATGCGCCAGCGGGGAATTGATCAATGTTAAAGCTGTTTAGGGACAAACGCGATCATCCTCTGAGTGAGGTGTTTAACCGCTACTACTGGCTGCAAATCGGATTTATTGCCTTGTCGGTGGTGATTGGCATTGCCTGTAGTGCCTGGGTGATCAAAGGCTTTTTGCTGCGCACCGCCTTGGAACAGGAAATGTCACACTACTGGCAGCGGCTGGAACGCAATCCAGCCGCCGAACTTCCCGACACCAAAAACCTGTATGGTTATCGCTGGTATGATACCCCCCCTGTGCAGTTTCAGCACATGCAGTTCGAGCAAGGCGTAAATCGGCATTTTGTCGATGGTAAAGAGCGCATGACTGTCTACGGTGAAAAAAACAGGCAGCATGTGCTGCTGGTCTTTGGCGAAAGTAACGTCAACAAACTGGTCTGGCTGTTTGGTCTGGCCCCGCTGATGGTCAGCCTGTTCGTACTGTATAGCGTATTGTGGTGGTGGAACCGTCGCGCCCGGCGTTATTTTTCTCCGATTACCCGGTTGGCCAATGCGCTGGAACATATCGACTGGGAACATCAGAAAAATCAGGCTTCGCCTTTTCAGGACATTCGCACTGATTCCAATCTGGAAGCTGAATACCTGAAGCAGGCACTGGAAAAATATCATCAGGTGCTCAGCGAGTTCATTCAGCGCGAACGCGAGTTTACTGGGGATGTCAGTCATGAACTGCGCACGCCATTAACGATTTTAAAAGGCAATGTGCAACTGTGTCAGGCACGCTATGGTGACAATAAATCCTTTACCCGCCTGCACAACACTATTGAAGACATGCAGCTGCTGGTCGATACCTTGCTGGCCATCGCCCGAAATACCACCAACACCCTGACGGCCGAGCCCACTATGCTGTCAGAATGTCTGGAGAATCTGGTACAGGATCTGGACAGTGTCAGCCACAACAAAGGCATGCAGATCGACCTGCAAAAAGACCTGGATGAACAGCCACGCAAACTGTATCCGTCGATGACCAAAATGGTGTTTGGCAATATTCTGCGCAATGCACTGAATTATTCGCAAGGCACGGAAATTGATGTCATTCTGCAAAAAAATAAAGTGCTGATTGCTGACAATGGGGTAGGTATTCCCTTACCGAATAACTCCAAAGTTCAGGAACTGTCCGACCAGCAGCTACAACTAGAAATCAAAGGGCACGGCATTGGCCTGCAACTGGTACAGAAACTGTGCAAGCAGCTGGGCTGGCGGGTGGAACTGTTTGACCGGCAGTATTATCTCAGCACCCATCAGGATATTCATCTGACAATGACCACCGGACTGATTGTGGTGGTGTATTTAAACTAGATCTCTGTCCGCCTAAAAAGATTAGACTTCCAAAGCAATCTTTAGACCGACACCAGATATGGTATGAATTAGCTTCTGCTCAAAAGGCTTGTCGACCATTTTACGCAGATTATAAATATGGCTGCGCAGGGCATCGCTTTCCGGTTCTGCATCCCCCCAAAGCTCCATCATGATTTCCTGTTTGGTTAGGACCTTAGGTGAATGACGCATCAGCAATTTCAGTAGTTTGAACTGGATAGGGGGTAACTCAATGGTCTGGCCGGCTCGCGTCAGTTGCTGTCTGGCCGGGTCCAAAATCAGATCATGAATCTGTAGCCGGCCGCTGGATACCTCACCTAAAGAACGTTTAATCAGAGCTTTGACCCGAACCACCAGCTCGTTAAAATCAAAGGGCTTAACCAGATAATCATCCGTGCCGGAATTAAAGCCTTTGAGTTTGTCATCCAGCGTATCCCGGGCAGTCAGCATTAGGACCGGCAGATCCAGGCCTTCCTCATGACGCAGCCATTCACACAGTTCATAACCTGAACCATCAGGCAGATTAATGTCTAGAAGCAAAATATGATAGCGCTGCTGTTTCAGTAGCTGGCGCGCAGCATTCAGATTGCGGGCATGATCAACTACAAAATCATGTTCTTCCAGAAACTCGCATAAGGTAGAGGCTAGTTCATAATGGTCTTCGACCATCAGGATAAAATGTTTCGACATAGCGGCAGAGACTAATTCAATAATTGCTGTTTTAATTTAACACTAAATGGCTGCGATCCCAGCCAGATATTAAAATATTGTTGTGCTAGCGGATGCTGAAGATTGCCTAGCACCTGCTGATTCAGCATCAAGGTCAAGGTCTGAGTCTCGGCTTGATAGCTTAAGCGATAGAGATCACCCGATTTTACCGGCTTATAAAGCTGGGTGATTCTATCTAATACTATTAAATGTTTAGACTCTCGCTCATTACGCTTCAGAAAATGGGTCGCTGCACGCTTGAAAGCCCATTCCGGAATATTTTGTGTATAAGAAAAATCAATCTGCATATTCTGGCCTTGCCAGGGTTTTGTACAGTTCTGAGCATAATAATGGGCGACGCCAACCTGTTTCTGAGCCACCAGAAGTGGACCACGACCACACTGATTCATATTTTGGGCATGTGCCCATGAACTGAAACTGCAGAGCATCAGTAGCCCAGTATTTAATACTACTTTTTGAAAGGCAGTACCCATGAATAAGCTCCTCCGACATAAGGTAAAGAACGATACAGGCCATTTGCAGGATCCCAGAAATCCTGCTGAAAAATAATCTTATTGTCTTTATTGACTTTGATTTCACTGATCCCAAAAGAATCCATAGTTCGAGTCGTGCCAAACATTTTAAAATCATAAGCCATATGCCAGTGCACGTAGGCAGAGTCTTGGTAATAGGAGGTATTTAATAGTTTGACATTCACGTTACTGACACGCTTGTTCATCCCTTGAAAATGTTGGAGTAGATTTTGACGTGATGAAAATTGGGATAAGGTATCGTTAATAAACAACTGATCGGCATAGAGTGATCCGGCTCGTTCAATAAATGTAGGTGTACCTAAAGTATTAAAAGCTGAGGTAAAGCGTATGCCGATGTCTTGGGCTTTAGCCTGATCCAGCGCAGTTCCCTGAATTTGGTTTCTGGATTTTGCATAATCACCTGAATAGCTGGGAATACTTTTACATCCAGCTAAAACTAGCAGCGGTAAGGACAAGGCAGCTACCAGTATTTTTTTGACATGTTTCATATTGGCTATCCTTATTAGGTCTATGCTGATACTTTAGGCCGAAAGTCGTGAACAGAATGTGAAGAGGATAAAAGGCTATTTAAATGGAAATTGTTCAAGAAAACTTGTTATTAACTGATGTTACGCAGCAGCCTTTTTAAAACAATAAATTTCTGCATAGGCTGCTTTTAAAGAGTTCAGATATATTTTTGCTTTCAGAGCAAAATGATTCATCTTATGATGGATCTTTAATTGCTCTAACTTCAGTACACTGCAAATTGATAAGAACAAATG
>NZ_JBAPXX010000052.1:0-2089 GCF_049284435.1 Acinetobacter sp.
ACGAATCTGGCTGTCTTTGGCCCAGGCCTTGATGACCTTGGAGACTTCCTGATGCATGGTTTCATTAAAGCTGTTGAGCTGTTTTGGACGGTTAAAGGTCAGGTAGCCTACTGCATTTTTTTCTTCGACAATAATTGTTTGATAATCCATTACACACCTCTAAATTCTGGTTTTCTTTTTTCTAAAAATGCATTGATGCCTTCCTGGCGATCTTGGGTTGCCGCTAGCCAGACAAAATGTTGACGCTCGAGCTTCAATCCCTGACTTAAAGTCACTTCATGGATCGACTTTAAAGATTGCTTGATGGCACGAATGGCCAGCGGTGCCTGCTTGGCAATTTTTTCCGCCAGTTCCAGTGCGTATTGCACGGTCAATCCTGCCGGACAAACCTGGCTGCTAATGCCATGTTGCAATGCGGTCTGTGCCGAAATCATTTCACCGGTCATGGCCCAGCGCATCGTCAATTGCTGACCGACCAGACGGGCCAGGCGCTGTGTTCCACCGGCACCCGGCAGCATCCCTAAACCAATTTCAGGTAAGGCAAACTGGGCATTTTCTCCAGTCAGCACCATGTCACCATGCAAAGCCAACTCGAAACCTGCACCCAAAGCATAACCATTCACGGCCATGATTAAAGGCTTGGAAAATTCATCAATTTTTTTCCAAAGCAGTGGGCGCTGATCCTGCTGGATGCTGACCACATCTAACTGTGCCAGCTCATTTAAATCAGCACCGGCAGCAAAGCATTGTGTATTTCCGGTGATGACCACGGCTTTCACAGCAGCATCTGTTTCCAAGTCCTGTAAACAGGCTGCAATGTTTTGCAAGGTGGCATTGTTTAAGGCATTGCGCTTTTCCGGGCGATTTAGCTCGATCAGTACCACACCTGGCTTGGGTGAGCTGGTTTTAATGTAGGTCATCCTTGAACTCCTGCTATGCTCGCGGTGCTGTAAATTCAGCTGTTATTCATCAAAACTGAGTCGGACATTGGCCGTGGTTGGACGTGCCTGACAACTGAGCACATAGCCTTTCTGAATTTCATCTTCTTCCAGACTGTAATTCACCGCCATTTCAACCTGTCCCTCTAACACCTTACATTTACAGGTTGCACAGACGCCGCCCTTACAGGCATATGGCAGGTCTGCCCCGGCACGTAGCGCAGCATCTAAAATACTGTCATCCTGTTTGGAGACTTCAACAATCAGCTCACGACCATCTAGAACAATATTGACGCGTTCTTCACTGCGGCTTTCCATCTGCTGGGCGGTTGCTTTCGGTACAGTACCCGTATTGAAGCGTTCAGTGTGAATCTTGCTGCGCTGAATGCCCCAAGTCGGTAATACCGTTTCGACCGCTGCCATCATTTCTTCCGGACCACAGGCAAAACAGTGATCAGTGTCGGCTGAAATCAGATTGGCCTGAAACAGCTGCTGTAATTTTTCCGCATCAATCCGACCATTAAAGATCTCGCTGTCATTCAGTTCACGTGAAAAAATATTCACCAGTTGCAGACGCTCTTTAAAACGGTCTTTCAAGTCCATGATCTGTTCAGAGAACATGGTCTGTTTCCAGGAACGGTTGCCATATACCAGAGTGAATGTTGCGTCCGCTTGACGGTTCAGTACCGACTTGACAATCGATAAGATTGGCGTAATGCCACTGCCTGCTGCAAACCCTAGATAATTTTGGCCACCGGCCTTGGCTGCTTTCTGAAAGAACACCCCTTGCGGTGGCATGACTTCTAAAACATCGCCTGCTTTGAGATGCGCATTGGCCCAAGTTGAAAACTGACCCTGATCAATTTTCTTAATTGCAATACTCATGTCTTCTTGAGTATCACTGCAGATCGAGTAACAGCGGCGCAGCTCGCCGTCATCGGTTAAATGACGAATGGTCAGGTGCTGACCCGGTTGGTATTGAAAAGTATCCAACTGCTCAGGCGCGAGATCAAAGGCAATGCAGATCGCCTGCTCGGTTTGTGGCTGAATCGATTTAATGGTTAATGGTATAAATTGGCTCATGGCAAAATCCTTCTTTTAGGTGGCGGTGTTCAGGCTTGTTATTGGTTTACCCTGCCCACCGCGCAATC
>NZ_JBAPXX010000053.1:0-7506 GCF_049284435.1 Acinetobacter sp.
GAGTATGAAGGTTGTGATAAAGAGTTTGAATGGGAAAGTATCCAAAAAAGTTTTAAACATGAATTTAGATTTTTCAACTCAAAACTAAAGGATTTTTTAGATCATACTTTCGAATACTTAATAAATGTTGGACGTATTAATGATTCACTTTTGAGTATTATCAGACCTAATACAATTTTATATAGAGGCAGAAGTTTTGATAGTCGTAAAGCTTTACTGAAAGAAATTAACGAAAATGATCTAGCAATTGAATATGAAAAAGAAAATGAAGAAATTGCAAAAAATATCAGAGATAAATTTGGATTAGTACCTGTGTTCCTAGCTAGTGATCAAAGAATGACACCTTTTGGAATTTCAGCTCTTTATTTATCTACAGCTAAAATGGCATGTGTTGCTGAAATAAGAGCTTTAGTTGGGCAATATGTTGGCATTGCTCAATTTTCTAATAGAGTAGAACTCAAATTATTAAATCTAAACAAATTAGCAAACGGTTTGTACCCTCATCATTTAGACGAAAACTATTTAGAAAAATTGGATGTTTATGTTTTTTTTAAAAAATTAATAGCAAATGTATCTAAACCAAAACTTGAAAGCGGAAAATTTGATTATTTAATAAGCCAATACTTTTTTGAGTATTTAAGAGTGAAATTTGGAAATCAAATTCATGGGATTTTTTTAAAATCAGTACAATTACCTTCTGCTGATAATATTATTTTATTTCCTGAAGTTACTAATGGGGGGATAGATAGCTCTATTTCTGCTGGCAATAATACGATTTATTTTTCATGGAATAAGGATTCGATGCTCGGCTTGAGTATTTCACAAGTTAAATCAATAGAAATTACAACTGAGATTGAATATATATCTCATCCACGAATGAGAGAATCATCCGATTGGATTTAATCCCTCCCAACCTCCCTTTAAAAAAGGAGGAGCTGTCACGTAATAAATTTGATACGTGAAAGTCCCTCTTTTTTAAAGAGGGATTTAGGGAGATTAAAAGATTTAAACAAAAAATCCCCTCACTCGAGGGGATTTTTTCTAATCTAAACTAGTAGATTTTTAAACCACAGAATCATCCAAATTCGGCGCTAGCCAACGTTTCGCTTCATCCAATGTCCAGCCTTTACGCTTCGCATAATCTTCCAGCTGATCGCCAGAGATTTTACCCACGTTAAAGTATTCAGTTTCAGGGTTTGCATAGTAGAAACCGCTGACTGATGAAGGTGGCCACATTGCAAAGCTAGAAGTCAGGTAAGTTCCAATCTTGTCGGTTGTACCTAACCAATCAAACAATGGCGCTTTTTCAGAATGCTCAGGACAAGCAGGGTAGCCCGGTGCAGGACGAATACCCACATACTTCTCTTTAATCAAATCTTCATTTGAAAGTTGCTCGTCTGCTTGGTAGCCCCAGAACTCTTTACGAATACGTTCGTGTAAGTGCTCTGCAAATGCTTCGGCAAAACGGTCACCCAAGGCTTGAACCATAATCGCGTTATAGTCATCACCTTTGGCTTTGTATTCTTGCGAAAGTTCTTCCGCACCAAAGATCGAAACCGTAAAGCCACCCAAGTAATCCTGAGCTACATCTTTTGGCGCAACAAAATCAGCCAGAGAGTAGTTTGCTTTGCCAGTCACTTTGTCAGATTGCTGACGTAAATGCTCGAAGCTGTGCGTTACATTGCCTGTTTCATCCACAACCGCAACTGTATCTGCTGCTACACGGTTTGCAGGGTAAATGCTAAACGTCGCACGCGCATCGAAACGTTTATTCTCGATGATGTCTTTCAACATTGCTTGCGCTTGTTCATACAAGTCACGCGCTGCTTCACCCACCACTTCATCTTCAAGGATTTTTGGGAATTTACCCGCCAAGCTCCATGAAATAAAGAATGGCGTCCAGTCAAAATATTCCACCAAGGTTTCTAAAGGATAGTTGGTGAATGTTTGTGAGCCAATGAAATTTGGTTTGACAGGTGCATTCTTGTCGAAGTCGATCTTAAAGCCGTTTTCAACCGATTCTTGATAAGACAATTTCGCCGCTTTCGGTTGCTTGTTCGCAAGACGGGTACGAATTTTTTCATAATCCGCTGCATAGTCAGCCAAAAGTTTTGGTTTCATCTCAGGAGAGAGCAACTGTGTTGCTACACCCACGGCACGCGAAGCATCCGCGGTATAAAGCACGCCATCATTATGATATTGCGGTGAGATTTTCACTGCGGTATGCGCTTTAGAAGTCGTCGCACCACCAATCATTAACGGAATGTTAAAGCCTTTGCGCTGCATTTCTTTGGCAACAAACACCATTTCATCCAGAGACGGCGTAATCAGACCAGATAAACCGATGATATCGACTTTTTCATCAATCGCAGTTTGCAAAATCTTTTCGCATGGCACCATCACGCCAAGGTCAACGATGTCATAACCGTTACAGCCTAATACTACGCCAACGATGTTCTTACCGATGTCGTGTACGTCACCTTTCACCGTAGCCAGCAGGATTTTACCTTTAGCTTCAGCTTGAGTTTTCTCGGCTTCAATGAAAGGGTTCAACCACGCCACAGCCTGTTTCATCACGCGTGCTGATTTGACTACTTGTGGCAAGAACATTTTACCGGCACCGAACAGGTCGCCGACCACGTTCATACCTGCCATCAATGGACCTTCAATCACATCTAATGGGCGTGTAGAGTTTAAACGTGCTTCTTCGGTATCCTGGTCGATATAAGTCGTGATGCCTTTTACCAATGCATATTCAAGACGTTTTTCAACAGACTCATTACGCCATTCAAGATTTTCTTCGGCTTTTTGCGTACCACTTTGACCACGGTATTTTTCAGCAACAGCAAGCAGTTTTTCGGTCGCTTCCTGACCGCTTTCACCCTGGTTCTGGTTTAAAACAACATCTTCAACGGCTTCTTTCAGCTCTTTATCGATGTCATCGTAAATCGCCATCTGACCGGCATTCACAATACCCATGGTCATGCCTTGCTGAATGGCATGGTACAGGAACACCGAGTGAATCGCTTCACGCACCGGTTCATTTCCACGGAATGAGAACGATACGTTCGACACACCACCAGAAATCATCGCATTTGGCAGGTTCCGTTTAATCCAGCCAGTCGCTTCAATAAAGTCCACACCATAGTTGTTGTGTTCTTCAATACCGGTCGCAATCGCAAAGACGTTCGGGTCAAAGATAATATCTTCAGACGGGAAGCCCACTTCATTCACCAGCACATCATAAGAGCGTTTGCAGATTTCTTTTTTACGCGCAGCAGTATCCGCCTGACCATCTTCATCAAATGCCATCACGATGACCGCAGCACCATATTGACGGCAGAGGTGGGCACGTTCGACAAACTCGTCATGACCTTCTTTCAGGGAAATCGAGTTCACCACGGCTTTACCTTGCACACATTTCAGGCCCGCTTCGATAATCTCCCATTTAGAAGAATCGAGCATGATTGGCACACGTGAAATATCCGGCTCAGAAGCAATCAGATTCAGGAAATGCACCATCGCACCTTGCGAATCGAGCATGCCTTCATCCATGTTGATGTCGATGATCTGCGCGCCGGCTTCAACTTGTTGACGGGCAACATCAAGCGCTTCGGCGAAGTTGTCTTCACGAATCAGACGCAGGAATTTTTTTGAACCGGTGACGTTGGTACGTTCACCGACGTTCACGAACAGTGAATCTTTGGTGATGTTAAATGGCTCTAAACCGCTTAAACGACAAGCCGGTTCAATTTCAGGAATTTGACGAGGGGTAATGCCTGCAACAGCATTTGCAATCGCGCGGATATGATCTGGCGTAGTACCACAGCAACCACCGGTAATATTAATTAAGCCACTTTCTGCAAATTCTTTAATGAAAGCGGCAGTTTCTTCCGGCGTTTCATCATAACCACCGAAGGCATTTGGCAACCCAGCGTTTGGATGCGCTGAAACAAAGGTATTGGCAACGTCAGACACGGTTTTCACGTGTGGACGCATCGCATCTGCACCAAGCGCACAGTTAAAGCCAATAGAAAGTGGCTCTGCATGGCGCATCGAGTTCCAGAAAGCTTCAGCGGTTTGACCAGTCAAAGTACGACCTGATGCATCAGTAATCGTACCTGAAATCATGATTGGCAGTTCATAGCCCAATTCTTTAAAGACTTCTTTCACCGCAAAGATGGCAGCCTTGGCATTCAAGGTATCGAACACGGTTTCGATCAGGATGATGTCTGCACCACCTTCGATCAAGGCTTTGGTTGATTCGATATAGTCAACTTTTAAAGCATCAAAGGTGATGTTACGGAACGCCGGATCATTCACATTTGGAGAAATAGAAGTGGTACGCGATGTCGGACCAATCACACCTGCCACAAAGCGTGGTTTTTCCGGCGTTGAATATTTGGCACAGGCTTCTTTGGCCAGACGCGCTGCTTCACGGTTAATCTCGGGAACCAGATCTTCCATGTGGTAATCCGACATTGAAACGCGGGTACCGTTAAAGGTGTTAGTTTCAATAATGTCAGCACCAGCTTCCAAGTAAGCTTCATGAATGCCTTGAATGATTTGTGGCTGAGTCAGTACCAGCAAATCATTATTACCTTTGAGATCATAGGCCCAGTCAGCAAAACGCTCACCACGATAATCGGCTTCTTCCAGTTTATGGCGCTGGATCATGGTACCCATCGCACCATCGATAATTAAAATTCTTTTGGCAAGAAGTTCTTTTAAAGTGGTAAGTGTAGACATTCAAACTTTCTCAGCAGAAATCAAAAAAAACGACGCTAATCTTAGCAGATTAGTTGGCTGATTTCTGCTGACATTGCTCAGAATGATGGATAAGCATGATATGAAAATTTGATAAGTCATCTAGAAAAACAACAAGTTTTAAAATCCGGAGCAGAAAATATTGCAATCTTGGATCTGATTCGATGTCTTTGAGGCAGGAAACAAAATCAGAAAATTCAGCTGATGCTTTCATTCATGAAATTGTCATATTGATGGCTTATGCTGTGCAAATGAAACTTTTGCTTAGCTTGATGACAGGCAGGGCTTAAATCGTTTTGGTAGCAAAATATGTTGAGTTTTTAAGCTTGAAGAAGCTGGAATCTTATCTTAAGTAAATGATTTATAAAATCAAAATCTAGTGTTTTAGTCGGAATTAAACAGGACGAATAGCAGCAAGAAAATCCAAATAATTGCTTCATATGACAGCAGTTTGTCATATAATTGTCACAATTTAACTGAACAATATGGGGATTCTTGAATCCTCTATTCCTGCTTGCATGAATCCTAATCAAACTCCCGTAGATTCAGCACACGGGTCGGCTTCCCAAAAGTCGACCAATGTTCATGTGCCCACACCGAAATTTTTTATGCCGGTGTTCCTGACTCTTATTATCACTACGCTGATTTATATCGGCTTCCAGTTGTCTGCAGATTTAGCGCATGTACCGGCCTTGGGCTTGTATTCAGTTATTTTGTTAGCGACGGCACTTTTTATTGCGTTGAGCTTTGAGTTTGTCAATGGCTTCCACGATACCGCCAATGCTGTGGCAACGGTCATTTATACCAATGCACTTTCTGCTCCTGTCGCAGTGATGTGGGCCGGCTTCTGTAACTTCCTTGGGGTTATGGTCGCCAGTGGTGCGGTCGCTTACGGCATTATTGCGTTATTGCCGGTCGAGCTGATCATGAATGTCGGCTCCGGAGCAGGCTTTGCCATGGTTTTTGCCATGCTGATCGCGGCAATTCTGTGGAATCTGGGAACCTGGTTCCTCGGTATTCCGGCATCCAGTTCACATACCCTGATCGGTTCGATTCTGGGTGTGGGCATCATGAACTATATTCTGAATGCCGGTACTGGCGCTTCAGGTATAGACATGGAGCAGGTGATGAAAGTCGGTAAGGCGCTGTTATTTTCGCCTTTAATCGGCTTCGTATTTGCTGCGATTGTGTTCCTGCTGGTGAAAAAAATCTTCAAGCGTCAACTGGAACTGTTCCAGCCACCTGAAGGTAACAAGCCACCACCACCATTGATTCGTGCCATGCTGATCTTCACCTGTACTGGGGTGAGCTTTGCCCATGGTTCAAATGACGGTCAAAAAGGTATGGGTCTGATCATGCTGATCCTGATTGGCTGTGTACCGTTAGCGTACTCGTTGAACAAGAATCTGGATGCCCAGCATATTCAGTCTTTTGGCCAGTTGTCGGCACAAACAGCCGATGTGATCTATCCAAATCATCAGGATATTCCGGATGAGCAAGCCCGTGCTGTCATCACCAAGTATATCCAGACCAAGGAAATTACCCCTGAAGTCATTCCGGCACTGGCAAGTTTGACGGATCATCTGGGTGAGAAAGTAGCTAGCTACAGCAACATTAAAGATGTGCCTGAAGCTCAAGTTTCTGAATTCCGTAACGACATGTACCTGAGCACAACCGCTTTTAAACGTCTGGATAAAGCAGAAGCTTTACCTGCGATGTCTGCTGCGCAAGAAAAAACGGTGGATAAATACCGTGATAATCTTGACTCATTCCTACAATATATTCCAACCTGGGTGAAAGTTGCAGTTGCGCTTGCACTGGGTCTAGGTACCATGGTGGGCTGGAAGCGTATTGTTGTGACCGTGGGTGAGCGTATTGGTAAAGAACATATGACCTATGGACAGGGCATGTCTGCCGAGCTTGTTGCGATGTCGACCATTGCTGCGGCAGATGGCTTCGGTATGCCAGTATCCACTACCCATGTACTGAACTCTGCAGTAGCCGGTACCATGGTGGCAAACAAGTCGGGACTGAATTTCCAGATGGTGAAAACCATTCTGTCTGCCTGGGTATTTACCTTGCCAGCGACCATCTGTTTATCAGGCGGTTTGTACTGGGTACTGTTAAAAGTGTTCTAAATTATTTAGACATAAAAAAGCTGCTCTAGAGCAGCTTTTTTTTATAGTTTATTTAAAGTTTAGAGATGTTCAAAAGAGAGTAGAGTCACGATTAAGGTGACAGGGGTGTCGCCGTTAGGCTGTGATATAGGGACATATCATCAGCTTAACAGAAGATTTTTGTTCCCTTGCGAAGTGCACTTCTCATCTTTCAAAAGTAAAGAAAAAAAGAAGCTATAAAATAGATCAACTTAAATCTGCCCAAAGCCCATTCATAAGAATTTGAATGATTGAAAGCCTAAATTAACCTCTCCCTAACCCTCACTTGCGCTTCATTTTAAAAGCGGTGCTTTAAAACTTGCTCAGGAGAGGGGACTACATTAATTATTCAAATAAAGAGAGTTTAATTTAAATAGTATTCATTTTATTAAAAAACGATATTTCTTTAGCTGCTTAATACTAAATTGAATCTATTGGGGGAACTCCCTCTCCCTTAGGGCATAGGTATCTACACAATTTCCGAGCTTTGCGTTAAATTGAAGAGCATGCTCTTCAATTTAACATCTCTGGTCTGGATCAGCGTCTTGTCAAACGCTATAACGGCCTTGTAAAACTCAATATG
>NZ_JBAPXX010000054.1:0-1715 GCF_049284435.1 Acinetobacter sp.
AATGTGTATTGAACACAGCCCTTGCAGCTGAAACGCCAGCGTATGACATTCAGCAAGCCTGTGGTACGGGCTTGCAGGCTGCGTTCCTGATTGCCAACAAGATTGCTTTGGGTCAGATCGAAGTGGGTATCGCAGGTGGTGTAGATACCACTTCCGATGCGCCAATTGCTTTTGGTGATGGCTTACGTAAGGCATTGCTCGAGCTGAATATTGCGAAAACAGCCAAAGACCGTCTGAAAGCATTAACCAAGATCAATGTAAAAGATCTGATGGATGCTCCGAAAAATGGTGAACCACGTACAGGCCTGTCTATGGGTGATCATCAGGCGATTACCACACTGGAATGGGGTATTTCCCGTGAAGCACAGGACGAACTGGCTGCATCTTCACACCAGAAAATGGCAGAGGCCTATGAAGAAGGTTTCTTTGATGACCTGGTGACTCCATTCCTGGGTCTTGAACGTGACAACAACCTGCGTCCAGATTCTTCAGTTGAAAAACTGGCGAAACTCAAACCTGCTTTTGGTAAAGGCGATGCACGTACCATGACTGCGGGTAACTCTACTCCACTGACAGATGGTGCTTCTTGTGTGCTCTTGGCTTCTGAAGAATGGGCGAAGGCAAACGGTCATGAAGTGCTGGCTTACCTGACTTTCCAGGAAACTGCCGCAGTTGATTTCGTTGAGAAGAAAGAAGGCCTGTTGATGGCGCCTGCTTATGCCGTACCACGTATGCTAGAACGTGCCGGTCTGAAACTGCAAGACTTCGACTATTATGAAATTCATGAAGCCTTTGCCTCTCAAGTCCTTTCAACCTTGAAAGCTTGGGAAGATCCGAAATTCTGTAAAGAGCGTTTAGGTCTGGATGCTCCACTAGGTTCAATTGACCCTGCCAAACTGAACGTAAAAGGCTCTTCACTTGCTGCTGGCCATCCATTTGCAGCAACTGGCGGTCGTATCATTGCGACAGCAGCAAAATTGATTAACCAGAAAGGTTCAGGCCGTGTACTGGTGTCGATCTGTGCAGCCGGTGGTCAAGGTGTAACGGCGATTATTGAAAAATAATCCGTTGACCGATCCAATTAAAAAGCCCTTCAATTGAGGGGCTTTTTTTATGTTTTAGGGATTTGGCATTGGATTATTTTTGAAGTATTCATCCACTTTATTCCACGGCGCAGTCGATGCCACACCTTTCACCATATTCTGGTTCACACCCTGACAAAGCGCGCTGTCCGGTGTTAAGTGAAAAGTATTTACATTTGGATCCATATAAGGAATTGAGCCTGGACGGCGCTGGAAATAGAAGTTTAACCAATCGACCATAGCTTCAAAGCCATAATTCGACATGGCCCATGCACTGTTATGCCCGCCCCAATGATGACCAAATTCATGTGCAATAATTCGATAGCCAGATAATCTGTAGTGGCCATAGAATAACCAGGTATCTACTCCTAATACTGCTCCACCTCCTAGACCACCACCCATATTAGTCACGCCAAGATTAATTTCATTACGGTTAAGAATTTCCCGATAAATCCGGACATAATCTTCTGGCTGAAAGAAACCATTCGGCCCTTCTACCTGACCATCATTGCCAAAAAAGTCATGTCCCATGACCGCTTTATGGTTAAACCATAAGGTTTCAAATTCTGGAGTACTGAGCATATAGGCCAGATTGGTCATCATCATGACCCATTCCCGGGCATAGACCGGCGT
>NZ_JBAPXX010000055.1:0-9936 GCF_049284435.1 Acinetobacter sp.
AGGCCGACAGCAGAAGAGAGGTAAGTTGGAAAGTGCACCTGCAATATTGGCAGGACTTTCGATTTTACTGAACACTCTTCAACTGCTCTCGGAATATTCAATAGATGAACTGAATGAAATCGCAACAGTTGCATTAAGTACCTAAAGATGTGTAGATACCTATGCTTAAAAAAAGGGGGATTTTTTTCTCTAAGAAAATATGACTAAAATTATTTGCTATACATCGGTCTATTGTCATTTAAGCGTATGATCCCGCGAATCGCCCGATACACAATCCAGATCCAGGCCAAAACCACCACCACTAAACAGAAAGCGGATGCACCAAATGCGACCCCTGCAAACAGGTTAGGATCTTCGCCGGTAAAGAACAAAAAGAAAAATGGAATAAAGGCGACGATATTCCAGAACAGATACCACCAGAAACTGCGGATCTGCCAGGTAAAATGACTTTCAAAGATGGAACCGCGCACATCGCGCCGTTTCACATAGTTAATGATCAACGCCACGAGAGCCAGCAGGCCAGCACTAAAAATGGCTACAATATATAAAATGTACAGTGCAAAAGTCAGTGTGCGGTTTGAGTCTTTATCAATGGAATAGTTCACATCCCCTCCTAGCACTTCCCCTAGATATTTAAACTATTCAATGGGGAAATCAGCCATATAATCAAAATGATGTTAAAGGCTATGGTACAAAAATATATCTGCCGGAAAGGTTGTTTTTGTGTTTTATGCCGTAATTTCTGCTGTGCCAGCCAGGCTGCCGGCCAGCCGCCTAAGAAGGCCACCAGATGCAGAGTATTTTCCGGAATACGGCGATTGCCAAGTTGCGCTGCTTCCTTATCTTGCGCATAAAGCCAGTAGCTGAGCGCATTCATCAGGCTGACCAGCAACAACACCAATCCACTCAATAAACCACCCAAGGTCAAAGCCACCAGTAAAAGAATATAGAGCACACAGGCAATCTGCATTGGCTGTAATTTACGTGTCTGCTGTGGCTTGGACGGTTTGAATTTTGCTTGCAGACTTTTGGCTTGTGCTGCTTTCAGGTACATCACTTGTTGCGCACGATAACGGCCGCGTTCATCCAGAATCACCAGATAATCCAGCGCACAGCCCACGATTGGACGTGGACCAGGCTTGGCAAAATCCTTGATATGCAGAAATACGCGTTCTTTGGCTGGATCACTGGGCTGGATAAAACCATAACCCTGATCATCAAACCATTCCACCAAACGTCCCTGATCGCGCATATCCCCTATCCTTTTTAATCTGATTGTTTAAGCGGTGACGAATTTTAAGCGTTCAATCAGCATATTACGCATTTCATCCGGATTTTTTTGCAAAATATCTTCGCCTGTCCGGCCTAATGCTGCATTACGCTGTGCCACCTGCAGGCGCATCATCCAGAACCGCCCTGCCGCCATAGCCAGATACAATTCCAGACAGGCGCGTTCATCACTGGTTAAAGGACGAATCGTTTCATAGGCATTTAAAAAGGCAATCGCTTTTTCTTCGTTCAAGACCACGTCAGGATATTCGGTACAGAAGTCATTTAAAGTAATGGCGATATCAAACAACCATTCATCTTTATTTAGCTCATAAAAATCCAGAATGCCATTCAGCTGATCGCCATCAAATAAGGTATTGTCACGGAACAGATCCGAATGAATAAAACCGCGTGGACGATCCGGATATACCGCCGTCAACGCCTCATATAAACCTAACAATTTACCGAGCAAGACTTTATCTGCCGGACTTAAACTCGGTTTGATCTCTTGAGACACTGCCAGCCAATAGGCATGATCACGCACGAAATTCCGTTGCAGTTTAAAGTCTTTGAGTGCCACATGCATTTTCGCCTGAGCCACTGCAATCGCTTCAACTTGTGCGACGGTAGATGGCATCGGATGTTCACCCATCAGGCGCGGTGCAATTTGTGCCGGTTTATCTTTAATGCTGTGAATGGCTTTTCCTGAATGCGACAAAGGTACAGGAACGGCCAATCCGGCCTGACCCAGATGTTCCAGAACCGGAACCAGTTCACCTGCCGCCTGCTCATCCATATCTTCAAACACCGTCAGCACATATTGCTGGTCTTCGCAGACTAAAAAGTAGTTGGTATTTTGAATACCGCCTTGAATGGGAATCAGATCAATCGCCTTTAAACCATAAGGCGCTGCAAAATCCTGAACTTCCTTTAAAGTCAAAGTGGTATAAACCGACATAGAAAACCTGCGAAAAAACTTACATAATTTTGCTAGAATACCGTTTCCATCTGCCAAGGTGTAGCGCTTGCGTGGGTGAGTTTCATAATCGGCTGTAATAATTGGAAAAATTTATGCTAGCTAAACGTATTATTCCTTGTCTGGACGTGGATAACGGCCGCGTGGTCAAGGGTGTCCAGTTCCTTGATATTCGTGATGCGGGTGACCCGGTCGAAGTGGCGCGCCGTTATAATGAACAAGGTGCCGATGAAATTACTTTCCTTGATATTACCGCTACACATCATGGACGCGATACCACTTACCGCACAGTAGAGCGCATGGCTGAATCGGTGTTTGTACCCCTGACTGTCGGTGGCGGTGTGCGTAAAGTTGAAGATATCCGTCTATTGCTCAATGCCGGTGCAGACAAAGTCAGCATCAACTCGGCTGCGATTTATAATCCTGAGTTTGTGCAGGAAGCATCTCAACGCTTTGGCGCACAGTGTATCGTTGTTGCAATTGATGCCAAAAAAACTGGCGACCACAAATGGGAAATTTTCACCCACGGTGGCCGTAAAGAAACCGGGATTGATGCGATTGAATGGGCTGTGAAAATGGCTGACTTCGGCGCAGGTGAGTTACTGATTACTTCTATGGATGCCGATGGCACCAAAGCCGGTTATGACATTGCACTGATGCGTGCCATCAATGACCGCGTCACAGTACCGACTATTGCTTCTGGCGGTGTAGGTGATTTACAGCATTTGGCGGACGGCATTATTCATGGTGGTGCCGATGCAGTACTGGCAGCTTCAATTTTCCATTTTGGCCAGCACACCATTCCGGAAGCAAAAGCCTATATGGCAGCCCAAGGCATTGAAATGCGCCTTTAAGCCGTTTTAGATGATGATTTAATTAAAGAGTGTTTTTATAAACACTCTTTTTTTATGTCGTAGATTAAACAACCAGACAAATACAGGACAAAAAAAAAGGAGTCTTTCGACTCCCTATAAAACCAAGATAAGACTACAGCACTTGGTATTCAAAATAACTCATTACACCCAGAAACATTATCAGTATAAGGCTCTGCTCACCGACAGGAGCAAATATAAGTGAAGTCCGCAGGACAATATTGACAGTACAGTCGTATTTTATTGACAAATCACGACAAAGCCCTATTTTACTTAATAACCTGCGTATTTAACTGCTTTATTACCGTATTCTTCGCAGTATTTTTCGTCATTTTAGTGGAAGCATCAGCCCATTTAACCGGGAAAAATTGCTCTACCCAGTTATTCAATCTTTTCGAGATCGGCGCAGGCAAGCTCAGACCTAAAGAATTCTGTTCCTGCAAATCTGCCGAGGAAATCACCCGAGTCCCCAGCAGATAATCAAACCAGGGCTTGGTGACGCACCAGTTGGCATCCTGATTACTATTCATATGATGATCATAATGCCAGGGCAATTTCTTTTTGGCCCATTCCGGTTCCAGATGAGCCCGGCGATGTAAATAATAATAGTTGCCTGCACTATATAGGGCGGCCAGTGACATGCCTTTGGAGAAGGGATAAAAACTGAGTCCAAAAACGGTTGCGACGACTGCCAGTGACGCAATTTCATTGCGGGTACGCCAGTTGTCCAGTCCTTCTACATAGCCGAAATCGGAAAATTCCGTTTTTCGCACAATCCGGTGATGCTCCCAGTGTGAGCGCATACTCTCAGGTACCGGACTATAACGGCTCTGTCCCGGCCGATGAACACCATGTAATACATATTTATGCGCAAACCATTCAAATCCATTTGCGACAACGAGTCCTGCCAGAAAACCTTTCCACATAATCTTTTACCTCTTGGTCTATTTTTAATATAGGCTAAATAAAAGACTAGATATTGACCAAAATATTCAATATGATTGACAAAATACGACAAAATAAAAGAATTAAAAATGCTGGTTCTAAAAAACTACGTAGGTTCAGTATACGGTGGTTTAGGACATTTACTTTTGGACTATTATCAGTTGAAACAGCTTGAAGTCCCTGAGAAATTATTGGCCATTCAAAATCTGGAACGCTTTGATTTCGCCCTGTGGCGTGATCTGTTAACAACGCTTGATCAACAGCTGCAACGACCGGCTTTAGGCTTGGAAATCGCCCAACTGGTTGAAGCTAAACACCTCGGTATTATTGGCTATCTGGCGCTCTCAAGTGAGACCTTGGGTGAAGCCTTCATGCGCTATCATGATTATCATCGTCTGATTTATGATGGTGGCCCACTTCAGCTACAATGGCAAGGCGATTATCTGTCGATTGGCTGGGTTGAAGTTCCGTTTCATCTGAATACCCAATTGACCGATGAAATCGCGATTGCGCTAATGACGGAATTCGTGAAAGCCAATGTTCAGAACCCGCACGGGGTTCAGTTATATGAAGTGCATTTCCAGCATGCAATGCCTAAAAATATTGCACTCTATGAGCAGTATTTCGGCTGTAAAGTCCGCTTTTCTCAAGCCAGAAATCAGGTATTGATGCATGTCAGTGAACTGTCCAGACCGCTGAAACAGGGCGACCAGACCTTGCAGAAACTGCTGATGCAACAGGCCAAAGCATTGTTAGAAAAATTCCCGCACTCCACTCTGGTAGATCAGCAGCTACAACAGGCAATTCTGATTGGCCTGCAAAAAAACCTGTTCCAGATCGAGCATATTGCCGAGCAGATGAATTTTTCTGTGCGTCAGTTACAACGCCATTTGCAAAAACAGGGCAAAACCTATCAGCAACGTATGCAGGAAATCCGTTGCATGATGGCCATGCAATATCTGAAAGATCCGCACTTGAGTTTGCAGGAGACTGCCATGTTACTCGGTTATTCTGAACAGAGTGCGTTTCAGCGTGCCTTTAAGCAATGGACCCAACTGACGCCGCAGCAGTGGCGCCAACAGAATATGTCAGCCGCTTAAACCACCAGCATGTTGGTTTGATATACGGGCTTTAAGCAACATTGATGATTTAAATCCCTTGCCCCTATGACCTGATGATAAATATAAAAATAAGGACTTAAAAAATGGATAAATATCTTGCCGAATTGTTTGGCACTTTCTGGCTGGTGTTGGGAGATATTGCTGAAGAAAAAAATTAGGCTTTTCAATAAAAGCCGTCTAAAAAACCATGATTTCCAAATACCCTTTTTCTGCATGTTTCACATGGAACATGCAGAAAAGTAGATATGCAAGTTTTATAAAAATGGATTTTCTATTTCATCCAGATCATCACGCTGAATTTTTTCTGGCAAGTCCGGTGTATTTTCCAGCTGCTGCACCACATCATTAATAAAAGCCTGCAATACTTTGGCAGCCTTAAGTCCCTGCTGATCCTTGGTGATTTGCAAGTTGCCATACAGGCTGACACAGTCCAGATCATTTTCCAAAGTCAGATCATGAATGGCATGGGATTCGCTGCCATTTTCAAATGCTTTAAACATATCCTCTTCACCTGTCTTTGTTATTTTTCAATGAACTTGTGATGTTGATGCTACCTGAATCCCTGTTTTTTCAGCAAGCTTATTTCAACAGCTGCAAAATATATTGCAACAAGGCATCAATCAGCTGTTTCACGATGGCATCTTGCGTTGCGTTGTCTATCGCGCCGCCAGTCGCAGAGGAGGTCGAGCTGCTTGAACCAGAAGACTTAAACTCGCGTTTCAGTGCCTGCAGGTTTTCTTCAGAAACATCTTCGGCACACTGGCTTTCTGCATCCCAGTTGGAATATTCGATTTTCTGGTTGGCTTTTACGGCATTTCCGGTCAGTGGCAGCTTATAGGTATTGCGCTTCTGTTCTTCGGTGAGCTGCGGGAACAGGTTAATTCCAAGCTGTTCTTCCAGATAGCAGACGCTGACAATACGCACTTTGAGTGAATTGTCATTCGGTGCGTAGTAAGCACCAATAGCACCGGTTTTCGGCATATAAACCGCCTTATAGACCGCGGTCGGCACGATCACGCCATTGCCAATGGTTTTCAGCTTCTTCCCGGCAAAGACCGGCCCGGTCACCACATAAACATCCTGTTTCTGCTTGGTCACAATGGCACGGGTGGCCTCTTCCAGCTCACGCCAAACCTGCTGATTGTTCTTGGGTGCTTGCGGCACCATATTGGCCAATGAAAAACTGTCAGACTGCGCGGCCTTGTTAGGCATGTCAGCATTTGGTGCCATATGACCGCGGTCATAACCCGAACCGCGATAATCCGCCAATGTAGCACGATGCTTCGCACTGACCCGCTCTTCTTCATGAAAATTATCTTCACGGGGAATTTTCTGGCTTAAGCGTGCTGGTGTTAAGGCTTCCGCGACCCAAAGCGGTGTTTTGGATAACCCGGAATAACCGACATTAAAGCCATTAAAACACAGTGAATAGCTGTCTTTTTTCAGGCTGTCTTTCATCAGATATGGCGGCACATCCCGATAAAACTGGTTCAGACAGGCAGAATCGCTGGAAGATGATAGTGACACCCACTGACTGATTTTTTCCTGGCCAAAAGCGATGGCGAAGCTGCTCGAAGCCACCACGCCCAGAATGACTTTAAGACTATTATCATTTAAAAACTGAAAAAAAGAGTTCTTGGGTTTACGCTGCTTCTTGGCCATTCTTACACGTACTTTTTAGATCAATACAGATTTTGACCGAGCTTAACAAGCTGTATAAGTGAAGTATATCTTGGCTCTACCATTCGTTTACTAAATAAACAATAAGTATCTAAAACCCCGGGTAGTTGTAACAAACTGTCTAATTTTATTTCTTTTTAAATGAGGTTTCTCGGTGTTTGCGTAGCTTTGTTTGGCCCAGTGGAATGAGTGTGTAAAGCTAACGGCCTATCTCAATTCGTACAATTATTAGCAATGGTGTCAATCATGAATTCCAAACTCTCTAAAGCATTAGGTTTAGGATTATTCACAAGTGTGATTAGCGTAGCTGCATTTGCCGAGCCACCGGTTCAACCAGGTGAAACACTTGAAAGCTTGTCTAAAGCTAAAATTAGTACCAAGGTGAATGGTCAGGAAGCCTCTTTAGAAAGCTTGGTGAACTCTGGTCAGATCCGTCTGGTCGATCCGCGTGCAGCAACTCCACAGCCAGCCATGCCAAATACACAGGCACCGATGCCCAATGATCCAGCGATGACTCAGGCACCAAATTCAGGCACTGTTTCCCCTCAACCGCCTGTCACAGAACCAGGCATGAATGAATCAGAGGTGCCGGCCAATCTGATTGAGCCAGCCACTGAATCAGAAGTAGAAGCAAGCACGTCTATGACGACGCCTCAACAACAACCAGCACTGGAAGAACAACAAGCAGCTGTAGCGTCGATGCCTGAAGAGCAACAGCAAGCTGTGACTACCTCAGAACAACCGATGCCTGAAGAACAACAACAAGCGGCTGTGACTGAAGCAGACGTCGGCAATGAACAAACTGAAATTGCGGCTCAATCTGATGCAGAGCCAGTGCTGATGGAAGAACCTTTGAATGCTGCACCTGAAGTGCCAGCTGCGGTAGAACTTGAGCAATAATCCGAAGCTTGCTTATTTATTTCTCCCATAAAAAAACCAGAGTGTGCCTCTGGTTTTTTTATGCGTTTTGTTTTATTTACATCTGAATCTGGGTGCCCAGCTCAACCACACGGTTGGGTGGAATCTGATAGAAATCACTGACCGGACTAGTATTGCGCTGCATGGAAATAAACAGCTTTTCCCGCCACGGTGTCATGCCCTCACCCACAGTATGCATAATCCGTTCACGTGAAATAAAGAAACTGATCTGCATCAGGTCATATTCAAAATCCCATTGCTCATAGGCCTGTTGTAAAGCTTCCGGAATATTCGGCTGATCCTTAAAACCATAATAGATAAACACCCGGTAAAAATGCTCACTCAGTTTTTCCAGTTCAATCCGTTCCTGCCTGTCAACAAAAGGAATATCCCGGGTAATCACCGTGAGCATGATATTGCGTTCATGCAAGACCTTATTGTGTTTAATATTATGCAACATAGCATGCGGAACAATATTTGGTGTGCCGGTCAGGAAAATGGCATCGCCTGGCACAAATTTAGTACCTTCCCCCATCGAAATACTTTTAATAAACAGATCAATCGGCAAGGCATCCTGTTCCAGTCGGTTCAGTACCAACGCACGCCCGTCTTTCCAGGTCATGAGAATCGTAAAGAGTACCGCCCCAATCAGAATCGGCACCCAGCCACCCGAAGCGATTTTCAAGGCCGTTGAGGCCACAAAGACTAAATCCAGTGCAAGGAATGGCACAGCAAATAAAGCTACTTTCCAGACCGGCCAACGCCAGAAGCCATAAGCCAGAATCGAGATCAAAATGGTGCCGCAGAGCATGGTCATGGTCACCGCAACGCCATAAGCACTGGCCAGATTGGCACTATTTTCAAACAGTAAAATCAGGATCAGCACCGAGATAAACAACATCCAGTTAATGAAAGGCAGATAAATCTGGCCGCGCTCCAAGGCCGAGGTATGCTTGACTGACAAGCGCGGCAAATAGCGCAGTTGAATGGCCTGATTGACCATAGAAAATACCCCGGTAATGACCGCCTGTGAGGCAATCACCGCCGCCGCAGTCGCCAGGCCAATCATCGGAAATAAGGCCCAGTCGGGTAGCAGCATATAGAAAGGATTCGCCAGGGCTTCAGGACTACGCAGTAACAAGGCGCCTTGCCCGGCATAATTCAGTAATAAACATGGCAAGACGATAATGAACCAGGCCAGACGAATCGGCAGACGGCCAAAATGCCCCATATCGGCGTAAATCGCTTCACCACCGGTCATGGTCAGAATCACTGCGCCCATGGTCAGAAAAGCCACATAAGGCTGGTCGACCACAAAATGATACGCCCAATAGGGATTCACCATCCAGAGCACAAATGGGGTCTGGATAATGCTCCATAAACCAAAACTGCCAATAGACAGGAACCAGAGCATGGTTAAAGGCCCGAAGAATTTGCCCATGGTGGCTGTGCCATGTCGCTGTACCATAAACAGTCCGGCCAGAATCCCGATGGATAAAGGCACCAGCCACTGATTGAAAATGGGTGTCGCAATACTCAGCCCTTCAATGGCGGAAAGTACGGAAATTGCCGGGGTAATAATCCCGTCACCAAAAAATAGCGATGCCCCCACAAAGCCCAAGGCAATCAGGAAAATTTTCTTTTGATCGGCAATACGTGTGGTCCGCAGGTTCAAGGCCAGTAAGGACATGATTCCGCCTTCGCCGTTGTTATCGGCACGCATGATCACCATGACATATTTAAAGCTGATGGTGAGCATCATGCACCAAAAAATCAGCGACAGGATACCGAGTACAGAAGCTTCGCTAATGGCGAGATGTGCGGTGAGGAAGCATTGGCGCAGTGCATACAGCGGACTGGTCCCAATATCTCCGAAAACGACCCCAAGCGCAGCCAGTGTAATCACTGGGAGAGCTGCCTTTTGTGCAGTGCTTTGCATATATTGTCTTCGTTTTTAACAAGCATTTTCGCGAATCATAGCACCGCATTAAAAGTTTTTCTGCAAATCAATTGTTTCAGCTTGGCACAGCTGGTTTTTTTCGCTATTATCCTCGGCCTATGGTGAGGTGTCCGAGTGGCTGAAGGAGCACGCCTGGAAAGTGTGTAAACGTTTATAGCGTTTCGAGGGTTCGAATCCCTCTCTCACCGCCAAATT
>NZ_JBAPXX010000056.1:0-16862 GCF_049284435.1 Acinetobacter sp.
AACCGTACCATTCACCTAGCGGTTGAAGAATCAGTGATGGCTGAACGTCGTGCAGCGCAAGAAGCCAAAGGTTGGAAACCTGCTGAAGAACGTCCACGTAAAATTTCAAAAGCACTCAAAGCCTATGCAATGCATACCACTAGTGCAGCGAAAGGTGCTGTTCGTGAGATCTAATTTGTAGCGCTTACAGATTAAAAAAGTACTCCAGATGGGGTGCTTTTTTTATTTGAAATTTATAGGTTCAGTAAGACGGGGTCTTAAAGGAAATTGTTTAATTGCAGTTTATAACCTTCGGTTCGACCTACTTTTGTTTCGGCAAAAGTAGGCAAAACCACTATCATCTGCAAAACTCGTCCGAAACTGGCATTTTTCACTTATATCGCAGAAACAGTAAATATTAATTGTAGTCCTGCCTCGGACAGTTGCAGATGACTTTGGCATGTATCAAATATTATAGAAGCAGCTGAAAGCTGTATTGCTTTGTTTTAATTCTATACAATGACCTTAAAATAAATTGTCCAAGACCGAAGCTTAAAATTGGTCATCGCCCAGGAAGAAAATAATGAGTAAAGATAATATCCGCGAGCATTCAGCCCCCGTTTATGAAGGCATTGAAAATGCACCGGCGCGTTCCATGATGCGTGCTACCGGTTTTAAAGATGCTGATTTTGAACGGCCATTTATTGGCATCGCTTCGACCTGGGCCAATGTCACACCATGTAATATGCATATTGATGGTCTGGCTAGAACTGTAGAACAGGGCGTGAGTGCTGCCGGTGGTAAGGGCATTATCTTCAATACCATTACTATTTCAGATGGTATTTCCAATGGTACGGAAGGCATGAAATATTCACTGCTATCACGGGAAGTGATCGCAGACTCGATTGAAACTGTGGTGGGCTGTCAGGCCTATGATGGGGTTATCGCGATTGGTGGCTGTGATAAAAACATGCCGGGCTGCATTATGGGACTGGCACGTCTAAACCGTCCCGGTCTGTTTATTTATGGTGGCACCATCAAACCGGGCGAAGGCCATACCGACATGATTTCTGTATTTGAAGCAGTCGGTCAATATGCCAAAGGTGAAATCAACGCGATTCAGGTCAAGCATATTGAAGAAGTGTCTTTGCCGGGTCCGGGCTCCTGTGGCGGCATGTACACTGCCAACTCGATGGCCTCTGCGATTGAAGCACTCGGTATGAGCTTGCCGGGTTCGTCCGCGCAAGAAGCGATTTCGGATGACAAACAAATCGACTGTGCCCGTGCCGGTGAAGCAGTCATGAATCTATTGCGACTGGATATCAAGCCGCGCGATATTATGACCAAGGCTGCTTTCGAAAATTCGATCAAGGTCTTGATTGCGCTGGGTGGTTCAACCAATGGCGTGTTGCATCTGCTAGCCATGGCACATACCGCAGGGGTTGAACTGAGTCTGGATGATTTCGTGCGGATTGGTAAAGATATTCCGGTGGTGGCTGATGTGCGTCCATCCGGTAAATATTTAATGTCAGAACTGATTGCGATTGGTGGGATTCAACCGCTGATGAAGCGTATGCTGGATGCCGGTATGCTGGATGGCTCATGTCTGACAGTTACTGGTAAGACTCTGGCAGAAAACCTGGCTGAGGTTCAGGACTATCCAGAAGGTCAGCAGATTATTCTGCCTTTTGATGCGCCCGTGAAGAAAGATTCCCATCTGGTGATTTTAAAAGGCAATCTGTCGCCGAAAGGGGCCGTGGCCAAGATTACCGGTAAGGAAGGTCTGCATTTTGCCGGTCCGGCCCGGGTATTTGAAGGCGAGCAGGGTGCCATGCGCGGGATTCTGGATGGCGAAGTCCAGCCGGGTGAAGTGGTGGTAATTCGTGGCGTCGGCCCTAAAGGTGGTCCGGGCATGCCGGAAATGCTGAAACCGACTTCTGCCATTATTGGTAAAGGTCTGGGCGCTTCGGTGGCTTTAATTACTGACGGACGCTTCTCTGGTGGCAGTCATGGCTTTGTGATTGGTCATGTGACGCCAGAAGCTTATGAGGGCGGCCCGATTGGTCTGGTGAAAAATGGTGATCAGATTTCAATTAATGCTGAAACCCAGGAAATGACCTGGCATGTTGCGGAAGAAGAAATTGCCGCACGTCAAGCGGCCTGGACCAAACCTCAGCCAAACTATACCCACGGTGCGCTGGCCAAATTCGCCAAACTGACTTCAGGTGCAGAAACCGGTGCAGTCACTGACCTGAATCTTGATCTCTAATCCATTGTTAAACATTGAACATTTGCTTATGACTTGATATAAGTTTTTACACCCTGCAGAGCTTTGGCTTCTGCGATCTTAAAAATAGATTATTCTGCGCAGCTTCTCATGTGTTGAGCTGCGCACCGTCATTCTTGTCGAGGCCGATCTCATGTCCCTGTTACGCCGTTGGTTTGATCCAATCCGATCGAGTTGGTTTTACCAAAAACCGACCCTTCAAACGGTGTTATCTATTGAAGATGGGCTGAGTATCCATTTAAGACTAGATGATGTGTACAGTTATCTGGCGGTACAGCAACTGCCCCAGCTCGAAGAAATTTTAAGTCCGGCACTGAAGCCGCTGAAAGTGATCATTTCCAGTGAGCATGCCGAAGCGCCGAACCAGATGTCTTTTGATGAATGGCAGCACTATACGATTAATGATGCGAAAATCTTGTCGAAACAGCATCGTTTCAGTTTTCATGATACCCCGGAATTACCGAGCGCTGAGGCCTTAACACAGGCCGAACTGATTTTGCGGCATACGCCGCTGCGTGGACAGGATTTCCTGTATTTGCTGGAAGATGTCTTCCATATGCTCTGGCAAAAACAGACCGGAAAATTACGAACTCTTTATGCCATGGCCAGTCGCCATCATCAGCCACAGGACTTTCCCGAACGTATTTTTGATCAGACCCCGATTCTGGCCAGCTATTTTAATTTAGGCGGACGCCAGTATCAGGCGGTCGATGACCTGTTGCGTCTGACCCGGCGTCTGGAGCAGCAAAAACTGCTGACCGGTAATCCCATTTTTCTGATCGATCACATTGAATGGCTTGAACATCTGATCAGTGATGCTGAAGAACTGAACGAAATCCAGTCGATGGATCCGGAACTGGACTTGTATATCGCGCTGGAAGATCCGATTTCCTGGCTATTACTGGCCTATATTAAGGAAGAACTGGCGGATTATTATAATATTCAGCTGAATGTCTATCCCTTGTCCTATCGCGGCCGGGATGAGTTTGACTGGAGTCTTGCCACACGGTTATCCAAACGGACGGAAGTAGAATTTACCCCGTTCTGCCGACCGACCGAGCAGGCGATTGCGCCAATGGCACAGTTATTTTATAGCTGTCCCGAGGAGCAGCGGATTGAGGCGATGTACCAGATCTTGCAGGCCGTCTGGACCCGTGGTGAAGACCTGTCTTATGCACCCCATTTCAAGCGTTTACAGCAACAGTTAAATATTGTGGATCTGACCCAGGACGATATTCTGGCCAAGCTGCAGGATAACGATATGCTGTGTGAAATGAAGTCCCAGCCGAATTTTCCGGTACTGGAATTACGCATAGATGATCAAAGTTATACATTTAATAGCTTATATCGGGTCTGGATGATTGAAAGTATTTTCAGTAATGTGTTAGAAGAAAAGTATAAGAGTAATAATCAAACTGAAAGTGAACTGAAAAAACATGGAAAAGATCAAAGCTGAATCACTAGAACATGCACGTCAACAGATCGATGCCATTGATACAGCTTTCGTTGAGCTGATCGCGGCGCGTCAATTTTATGTCGATCAAACCACCCGGTTTAAAAAAACCGAAACCGATTTACAGTCACCGGAACGCATGGAACAGATTGTGGAAAATGTCAGAGCATTGGCGCAGCAGCAGGGCGTTGATCCGGCATTTATCGAACATCTCTATCGTGAAATGTTCCAATACTTTATTCAACGTGAACTGAAAGAGTTTCGTCCTTAACCAGACTTGTGCTTTAACAGAAGCCTTGCGGGGCTTCTTTTCATTTTTTTAATTGCAAAGTTGAAAAATACAAAGATAAAAAAAGCAGCCATTCGGCTGCTCAATACTTTTATTTCGAGTTTTATTTTTTATCGGCCAGGCTAAAGAACCAGTTCAGGATCAGTGCAGCAAACGTTGCCGTACCAATACCACCCAAATTGAAGCTGCCGAAAGTCAGGGCAAAATCACCGGTACCTAAAATAATGGTCACCGCAGCCACCATCAGGTTCTTGTTCTGCGAAAAATCGACCTTGTTCTCAATCCAGATTTTGGCACCGGCAATGGTAATCAAACCAAAGACTACAATCGAAGCACCGGTCAGAATTGCTGTCGGAATCGTGTGAATAATCGCACCAAACTTAGGCGATAAACCCAGGAATACGGCAAAGACACCCGCGACTGCAAAGATGATAGTCGAGTAAACCCGTGTTACGGCCATTACACCAATGTTTTCACCATAGGTGGTCATACCCGGCGCACCCACACCACCGGCTAAAGTGGTTGCAACACCATCTGCCACAAAGGCTTTACCAATATGCGGATCCAGGTTTTCACCAGTCATCGCGCCTACGGCTTTAATATGCCCCAGATTTTCAGCCACCAGAATCAAGGCAATCGGCGCAATGATCAACATGGCATTCAATTCAAAGGTCGGTGCGTGGAAAGTCGGTAAGCCGAACCAGGCTGCTTGCTGAATGGGAAGGAAATTGATCGCAGTGCCATAACCCATGACATTGCTGAGTACAAAGTAGATCAGATAGGCCAATAACAGGCCAACCAACAACAGCAGGCGCTGTAATAAGCCACGGGTGAATACGGCAATTGAACCCATGCACAGCACAGTGACCAGGGACATCCACATATTGAAAGTATTGCCCATCACGCTTTTCACCGTGACCGGGGCAAGGTTCAGGCCAATAATCATCACCACGGCACCGGTCACCACAGGCGGCATCAATTTTTCAATCCAGCGGGTGCCTGTCGCCATGACCAGAAAGCCCATGAGTGCATATAAGATGCCACATGCAATAATCCCGCCTGCTGCAACGCCAATATTCGGATTCAGTCCGCCACCACCCGCATAACCGGTTGCCGCGATCACCACACCAATAAAGGCAAAGCTTGAACCTAAATAACTTGGAACCCGGCCACCGGTGATTAAAAAGAACAGAACGGTACAGATCCCTGACATTAAAATCGCCAGGTTAGGATCAAAGCCCATTAAAAAAGGTGCCAGTACAGTCGCGCCAAACATGGCAAAAGCATGTTGTACACCCAAAATTAGCGTTTGTGCGGGTGGCAAATACTCTGCGGTACCTACTGGTCGTGCATCGATACTGCCCTCATAAGGGCGCCATTTGGGAAACCAACTGGACATAAAATGAGCACTCAAAAGATAAATTGTGCACATCATACTCTTGTTCTTTAGAAGATTTAATCACTTAAACAAAATTTTTGTTCAAATTAATTCTATGACTTTATTTAAGATTTTACCGGACGGTAAAAGAATACTGAGTTAAAAGTAAAGTGAAATCAGTAGATTAATTTCTTATTATCAATAGGGTTATCTATAAATAAATCTGATTTACTATATAAAATAAAATATTTCCTGGCTATTGACTGGTTAATAAAAAAGCACATCATCAGGATGTGCTTTCAAATGGGCATTTTTGCTTAGCCAGTATTACGAAGACCGGCTGCAATACCGGCAATACTGACCATCAGCGCATGATCTACCGGGGTGTTTTCGGCCTGTTGCTGTTCCAGATATAAACGGCGACGTTTCATCAGTTCAGCTTGCAGCAAGTGCAATGGTAACAGATAGGGTTTACGTACCTTCATGGACTGATCGAGTACGCCATTGCTGCTGAGCAGTTTCGACTCACCTTTCAAGCTTAACAGGGTTTGTACCGCATCCTGCAAACGTTGGCGTAACTCTGTCCCCAGAATTTTTAGATCTTCATCCTGTGTCAGATGCGATTCATAATATAGCGCCACATGCGCGTCGGCTTTGGATAATACCATTTCGAGCATATCAATCAGGGTCTGGAAATATGGCCATTCGGCCAGCATCTCATCGAGTACATTATGCTGTCCCTGATCCAGGACTTCATTCAGTGCGGCACCGGTACCGAGCCAGGCAGGCAACATCAGGCGAATCTGGGTCCAGGCAAATACCCAGGGAATGGCACGCAAGGATTCAATCCCACCACTGACTTTACGTTTGGCGGGACGTGAACCCAGTGGCAGCATCTGCAGTTCAAGTTCAGGGGTAACGGTACGCAGGTATTTTACAAAATGCGGATTTTCCCGTACGGTCTGGCGATAGACCTGAACCGACAGTTCAGTCATTTGATGCATCAGGTCGCGCCATTCCTGTTTCGGTTCGGGTGGCGGGAGCAAGGTCGCTTCCAGTGTTGCAGCGGTATAAATTTCCAGATTTTGCAGCGCGATTTCTTCCAGCCCGAATTTAAAGCGGATCATTTCGCCCTGTTCAGTCACCCGGATCGCACCGGAAATAGAACCCGGTGGCTGAGAGAACAAGGCTTGCTGGGTTGGCGCACCACCACGGCTGATTGAACCGCCACGACCATGGAACAGGGTCAATTGCACGCCATGTTGCTGGGCAACTGCTGTCAGTTCTTCTTGGGCACGATATTGGGCCCAGTTGGCCGACATAAAACCGGCATCCTTGGCAGAATCCGAATAGCCAATCATGACCTCATGCTTACCCTGAATATGCTGTTTGTACCAGTGCATATTGAAAAGGGTCGACATGGTTGCGGCTGCACCATCCAGGTCTTTTAAGGTTTCAAACAGGGGAACAACCCGTAACGCCTGCTCGATGCCGGCTTCTTTTTGTAAAAGCAGTACGGCCAGCACATCACTTGGATATTCTGCCATGGAAATAATATAGGCACCCAGAGACTCGCTCGGCTGTTCGGCCAGTGTGCGCATGGTGGCAAAGACTTCCTGTACATCCGGATGTTCAATCAGGCTACCGGCCGGTTCATTCAGATGTTTCGGCAGTAACGGACGTTTGCTTTGCAATTCCTGCAGTAAAAAGTTTTGACGGGCCTGTTCGGTCCAGGTTTCAAAATTCCCCAGTCCCAAATATTCAGTAATGGCTGAAATCGCCTGACGGTGACGGCCGGATTCCTGGCGGATATCCAGTTTCAGTAGCTCGATCCCAAAACTGTTGACCCGGTAAATAAAGTCCAGCAGGCTGCCATTGGCAATTTCGGCCAGATTGCAGTCCATCAGTGAGCGGTAGCAGGTCAGGAGTGGCTGTAAAAGTTCATCTTTACTTTTAATTACCAGACTGTCATCGGCATCATTGCCTTTTAATTTTTCTGCCAGCCAGTGCCGCGTCGCTTTCAGGCGGGTACGGGTGTCACGTAAATATTCACGATAGGGTTCAGGATGGGGCTGGCCCAAAGCTTCGGAAATTTCCGGACTGCATTGCTGAATGGACAGTTCCCAGCGCAGGTTTTCAATATCGCGTACATAGAGATCGGCTGCTTTCCAGCGCGACAGCCACAGTACTTCCTGAGTGACGGTGTGGGTGACATTCGGATTGCCATCGCGGTCACCACCCATCCAGGAGGCAAAACGTACTGGTGCTACATCTAAGGGCAGGTTCTGGCCACATTGCGCTTGAACCATGCCATTTAGTTCCCGGATAAATTTCGGGACCGCATTCCACAGGGTCTGTTCAATGGTGGTAAAACCCCATTTGGCTTCATCGATCGGAGTCGGGCGATGCTGACGGATTTCATCGGTTTGCCAGGCGGAGCTGATCAGCTGTTTCAGATCGGCCAGGACTGCCTGACGTTCACGTGGAGTCAGTTCCTGCTGGTCGAATTTGGACAGGGCATTATTGATGCCATCATATTTTTGAATCAGGGTCCGGCGGCTGACTTCTGTGGGATGCGCGGTCAGTACCAGTTCAATTTTCAGTTCACAGATTTGCTGATACAGCGTGTCAGCAGAAATTTCCTGCTGTTTAAATTTTTCAAATAAAGGCACCAAGGGATTAGGTGATTCTGCAGTGTCATCAAACTCGCTCTGACGGCGGCGACGCACCACATGATATTGTTCGGCAATATTGGCAAAGTTTAAAAAGTGGGTAAAGGCACGGGTCAGTGGCAGGATTTCTGCATCTTCCAGACTCAAAAACAATTGTTCCAGTTGTTTTTCTGCTTCGACCTGTCCATCGCGAGCGCCTTTGGACAGGGCACGGATCTGCTCGATCTGATTAAACAAATCCTGCCCGGCATGTAATTTTAAGGTTTCCCCAAGCAAATTACCCAGTAAGCGTACGTCTTCGCGTAGTGGTGCATCAATCTGTTGAATCATTTTTTATTCCCTCACATGCGTGCTTTGACTATACCGCGACTGCATGACAATCCAAGTCCCCTAGAGACAAAAGTTGCAGAGCATTGGCTGCTTTTTTAGCAAATTTTAGGCCACATGCGCTTATATGTAATCAGTCCGGAGGAAAGGCTTTAGTCAGGCAGGGCATATTTCAGCATAAACAGTTCAATGGCCTCGCTAATAATCTGTTGCTGTTCTGCACTTGAAGGGGGAGGGCTGAGACCAAGCAGGATTTTCTGATGACGGGTTCCGGTCAGCAGGGACACAATCAGCTCGGTCTGTTTTTCTGGAAGATCGACCTGAATAAAGCGGTACTGCTGGGCCAAGGCAAAGAAATTATTCCAGACCGCATCTAGTTTGCTATGCGAGGCCTGATAAAACTGTTCTGCTAAAGGACTTTGCTGCGAGGCCAGTTCCATCAGTAGCAGGTCCAGCTTGATCGCTTCTGGTAAATGAATAATATTTAAAGCGCGCTGACAGGCCTGATAAAACTCCTGCGCAAAGTCACTGCTCGGCTGCAAGAGCTGAGGATGTTCATGCAGAATGGCTTCACAGGTATCCTCAATCGCACAGCTAAACAGGGTCGCCTTGTCCTGAAAATGGTTATACACCGTCAGCTTGGTTACACCTGCCTCACGTGCAATCTGGTTCATGCTGGAGGCATGATAGCCATGCGCTAAAAACAGCGCTTTGGCCACACTCAGGATGCGCTGACGCTTTTCCAGATCCTTGGGTCGTCCTACAGGTATTTGCACAATTTTTTCCAAAAAAAGTCAATACGGTCATTGCTTTGAAGCTTTAGTTGTAATTAGTGTACCGGGTGGTATATTAATTAAAAAACAAGCAATTCAATATATCAGCATAGTTTGCCCTAAAAAAGACGATCAGATAAGAGCGAATAAGATGAGCAGGATTTACAGCGTATTGGCTGGCATGGTGGTGCTTTGCAGCGTGACCTTAACCGGGTGCAGCAAAGATACTGCTGCAGCAGAACAGGAAGTTCCCTTTGTCATGGTGGCCACACCCACTACTTCACAGCATGAACTAAAAAGTTATGCCGGTGATGTGCAGGCGCGCCAGCAAACGGCGCTGGCATTTCGGGTCGCTGGACAGGTGACCCAGCGCTTTGCCGATGTCGGTGACCAAGTAAAAGTCGGGCAAGTTTTGGCGACTCTGGATGTCAAAGATGCCCAGCTGCAGCTGAATGCAGCACGTGCCCAGCTGGAAAGTGCGCAGTCTGCCACTAAGATTGCTCAGGATGAATTACAACGTTTCAAGCAGTTATTGCCATCCAATGCCGTAAGCCGCTCACAATATGACGCGATCGAAAACCAGTACAAGACCGCAATGTCAAATCTGAAGCAGGCACAATCCAATTATGATACGGCTAAAAACCAGACTGCTTATAACCAGCTGATTGCTACTAAAAACGGCGTGATCACTGCGCGCAATATTGAAACAGGTCAGGTCGTCGCTGCAGGGCAGGCGGCGTATGAACTGGCGATTGCCGGTGAGCGTGAAGTGGTGATTGGCGTACCGGAACAGGCGATTGCTGAAATCAGGGTGGGGCAAGCGGCTATGGTCACCTTATGGTCCAAACCTGAAGAAAAATTTGCTGCCATTGTCCGTGAGATTTCACCGGCAGCGGACCAGTCGCGTACCTTCCGGGTTAAAGTCTCCTTACGTGAAGGGAATGGCCAGATCCAGCTGGGGCAAAGTGCCCGGGTGTTTTTCCAGCACAGCCGCGACAATATGCTCAGTGTGCCGCTATCCAGTGTCTCGGCAACGGATCAGCAGGCTTATGTAATGGTGGTCCAGCCGGATCATACCTTGCGTAAAGTTCCGGTTCAGCTCGGTGCCTATGGCCGGGATAGTGTTCCTGTACTCAGTGGCCTGAAGCCGGAAGACTATGTGGTGATTGGCGGCGTGCATCTGCTGCGTAACCAGCAAAAAATCAATCCGATTGATCGTGAAAACCGTCGTGTGACCATTCAGGCAGGGAGTTAAGCATGAACTTTAACCTGTCGGAATGGGCTTTAAAAAATAAAGGTCTGGTGCTGTATTTTATGATCCTGCTGGGTCTGATCGGCATCGTCTCTTATTCCAAACTGTCACAAAGTGAAGATCCGCCTTTTACCTTTAAAGTCATGGTGATCCAGACCTATTGGCCGGGTGCCAGTGCCAAAGAAGTATCCCTACAGGTCACTGACCGGATTGAAAAGGAACTGATGACCACGGGTCAGTATGACCGTATCATGGCCTATTCGCGTCCGGGTGAATCCATGGTGACTTTTGTTGCCAAGGATTCCCTGGCTTCGAAAGATGTGGCTGATGTCTGGTATAATGTGCGCAAAAAGGTGGGTGATATCCGGCATGAATTGCCACAAGGGGTACAAGGTCCGTTCTTTAATGATGAATTCGGCGATACCTTTGGCAATATTTATGTGCTCAAGGGTAAAGATTTTGATTATGCGACCCTCAAGGAATACGCCGACCGCTTACAGCTGCAATTGCAACGGGTAAAAGATGTTGCCAAAGTTGAGCTGATTGGCCTGCAAGACCAGAAAATCTGGATTGAGATTTCCAATACCAAGGCCATTCAGCTGGGCGTTCCAGTCATGGCGATTCAGCAAGCCCTGCAGCAGCAAAATGCCACAACCCAGTCCGGTTTTTTTGAAACCGGCTCAGACCGGATTCAGGTGCGGGTCAGTGGTGCATTAAACAGTGTTGAAGAATTAAGACAGATGCCGCTGCTGGTAAATGGCAAAACCATTCAGTTGGGAGATGTAGCGGAAGTCTATCGTGGCTTTAGTGATCCGGCACAGCCGCGGATGCGCTTTATGGGCGAAAACGGCATTGGCATTGCCGTGTCCATGCGCAAGGGTGGGGACATCATTGCCTTGGGTAAAAATCTGGAACAGGAATTCGCCCGCCTGCAGAAAGCCCTGCCGCTAGGTATGGAACTGCAAAAAGTCTCCGATCAGCCGGTGGCAGTCAAACGCAGTATTAACGAATTTATGAAAGTGCTGGCAGAAGCGGTGATTATCGTATTGCTGGTCAGTTTTTTCTCGCTCGGTTTCCGGACCGGTCTGGTGGTGGCTTTCTCGATTCCGCTGGTGCTGGCCATGACCTTTGCTGGTATGCAGCTGTTTGATGTCGGACTGCATAAAATTTCCTTGGGAGCGCTGATTTTGGCTCTCGGTCTGCTAGTCGATGATGCCATTATCGCGATTGAAATGATGGCGATTAAAATGGAGCAGGGTTATAGCCGTTTGCAGGCGGCCGGGCATGCCTGGCGCACCACGGCTTTTCCGATGCTGACCGGGACCCTGATTACCGCTGCCGGTTTTCTGCCGATCGCCACTGCAGCCTCGAGTACCGGGGAATATACCCGTTCGATTTTCCAGGTGGTGACCATCGCATTGCTGGTATCCTGGCTGGCCGCGGTACTGTTTGTGCCATATTTAGGCGATAAACTTCTACCGGATTTCAACAAAGATTTAATTCAAAAAGCGCCGTGGTATCAGCGGCTTTGGGCACGTCTGCGCAAACAGCCGGAACCGGCGCCGATTGTGCATCATGCCGGCGAACATTATGACCCTTATCAAACCCGGTTTTATCGGGGTTTTCGCCGTTGGGTCGATGCCTGTGTGACCTATCGTAAAACTGTCATTGCTGCCACGGTCGGAATTTTTATTCTGTCTATTTTAATGTTTAAGCTGGTGCCGCAGCAGTTTTTCCCGCCCTCGAACCGAGCTGAAATTCTGATAGATTTGAAACTTGAAGAAGGCGCATCCCTGAAGGCTACCGAGGCTGCAGTAAAAAAAGTCGAAGCTTTTTTATCGAAACAGCAGGGCATTGATAACTATGTGGCTTATGTCGGGATTGGTTCTCCACGTTTCTATTTACCGCTCGATCAGCAGTTGCCGCAAAGCAGCTTTGCCCAGTTTGTGGTATTGGCTTCATCGCTGGAAGACCGGAATGAAATCCGTAAATCCTTAAGTGACCAGATTCGCAGGTTATTGCCGGAAGTGCGTACCCGGGTGTCCTTGCTGGAAAATGGTCCACCTGTGGGCTATCCACTGCAGTTCCGGGTATCGGGGGAAGACTTAGGACTGGTGCGTGAATGGGCACAGAAAGTCGCTGCCACCGTGAGTGAGAATCCGAATACCACCAATGTGCATCTGGACTGGGGGGAGCCGAGCAAAGTCATCAAATTGCAGATTGATCAGGATCGTGCCCGTCAGCTTGGGGTGAGCAGCAGTGAACTGGCCAATGTACTCAACAGCTCGATTTTGGGGGCCGGCATTGATCAGTATCGTGAAAAACGTGAACTGATCGAGATCCGTTTGCGTGGTGCTCAGGCTGAACGGGTGGAGGTAGCATCTTTAGCCAGTCTAGCTGTTCCGACCGCAACCGGTAGATCGGTACCTTTGGCGCAGCTTGCCAAAATTGAATACAGCTTTGAAGAAGGCTTGATCTGGCATCGTAACCGCTTGCCGACCATTACCGTGCGTGCCGATATTCGTAGCAAGTTGCAACCCGCTACTGTGGTCAATGAACTCAAAGAGCCACTGGAAAAAATCCGGGCAGAGCTACCGAATGGTTATCTGCTGCAAGTGGGGGGTACAGTTGAAGAATCCGCTCGCGGACAGAACTCGGTTAATGCAGGCATGCCTTTATTCCTCGCAGTCGTCATGACTTTATTGATGATTCAGCTCAAGAGCTTCTCACGGGCTTTTATTGTGTTCCTGACTGCACCTTTGGGCATCATTGGAGTAGTATTATTCCTGTTATTGTTCAATAAACCTTTCGGCTTTGTCGCCATGCTCGGGACGATTGCTTTATCCGGAATGATCATGCGCAACTCGCTGATTTTGATCGATCAGATCGAGCAGGATATTCAGGCCGGAGAATCGCAGTGGGATGCGATTATCAATGCTACGGTACGCCGTTGTCGTCCGATTGTATTAACTGCACTGGCTGCGGTGCTGGCCATGATTCCCTTGTCCCGCAGTATTTTCTTTGGGCCAATGGCGGTGGCGATTATGGGTGGTTTGATTGTGGCGACATTATTGACCCTATTTTTCCTACCTGCCCTATATGCACAGTGGTTTAAAGTGAAAAAAAGTTTAAATTCTGTTTAAATTTGTCATAATTTCAGGTGCGAAATTTGGAAATTTTCAATATAGTAGCACCTGAGATTTTTATAATTTAAAAAAATAAGTAATTGCTGCATTGGCCGGGCTGCCAATACGGTAACGAGGTTGAACCGAACATGACTCAAGATACATTAACCAAGATGCGACGTTCCGTAGCGATGGCTTATGTCTTCATGTTTTTGGCCTTATTTACCCTGTTTAGTGGACTATTGGCTTACTGGTTCGCACGTAAAGTCACCCAGGTTGATTATGCTGAAGTCTGGTTACAGGCACAGGCGCTGTGGATCATGCGCAATATCGTGATTTATACTATTTTGGCGATCTTCGCTGTGCTGTGGTTTATTCCCCTGTTTTTCTTTGCCTGGGACAGCCAGTTATGGGTCAAAGCCTGTGTAGTGACCGGGGTAATTTTCAGCTTTATTGCCTTTATTTTCCTGATCAATGCCTGGTTTAAAGGCATCCATAAATTCTCTCAAAACAAAGCTGTGTTCTAAAGCGTATAATTTTTTTCATATTTCCCCTTGTAAAACTCGGTTTGACCCCAATTTCAGACCTCAGTTGAATATTAAACAAAATTCCGTGAGGAGCATCGCCAGACATGGCTAAACGTGATTATTATGAGGTTTTGGGCGTCGCTAAAACCGCTAGTGATGATGAAATCAAAAAAGCCTACCGTAAGTTGGCGATGAAATATCATCCAGACCGTAACCCGGACAATGCTGAAGCTGAAGAGAAATTCAAAGAAGCAGCAGAAGCCTATGAAGTGCTCTCTGATGGTGAAAAGCGCAGCATGTACGACCGTATGGGCCATCAGGCCTTTGAAGGTGGTATGGGCGGCGGTGGCGGCTTCGGCGGTGGTTTCAGCGCAGAAGATATTTTCAGTCAGTTCGGTGATATTTTCGGTGGTGCTTTTGGTGGCGGCGGTGGTCGTGGCCAGCAACGAGCACGCCGTGGTTCAGACTTACGTTATGTGATGGAACTGACCCTGGAAGAAGCGGTCAAAGGCGTCAAGAAAACCATTACCTTTACTGCACCGGCACCGTGTGATGCCTGTGATGGTAAGGGTTCAAAAAATTCAAACGATGTAGAAACCTGCCGTACCTGTCATGGTGCTGGTCAAGTGCGTATGCAGCAAGGTTTCTTCTCGGTACAGCAAACCTGTAGCACCTGTCGTGGTCAGGGCAAGATCATCAAGAACCCATGTAATAAATGTCATGGTTCAGGTGTTTCGGATCGTCAGCAAACCCTGGAAGTCACTATTCCTGCGGGTGTGGACAATGGCGACCGCGTTCGCTTGACCGGTAAGGGTGAAGCGATCCGTGATGGTCAGTCAGGTGACTTGTACGTAGAAGTGGTGGTGCGTGAGCATGAAATCTTCCAGCGTGATGGCGCTGACCTGTATATGGATGTACCGGTGTCAATTGCTGATGCAGCCCTAGGTAAGGAAGTTCAGATTCCTACGCTGGATGGCCGTGTTAGCCTAAAAATTCCGGAAGGTACGCAAACAGGTAAACTGTTCCGCTTACGTGGTAAGGGTGTTAAACCGGTACGTACCAGCATGCAAGGCGACTTGCTGTGCCGTATTGTGGTAGAAACACCAGTGAATTTAAGTGCACGTCAACGTGAACTGTTAAAAGAACTGCAAGAAACCATGGATGGTGAAGATAGCAAATCCTCACCGAAGAAAAAATCATTCTTTGATCGTTTGTTTGATTAATTGAGTGAAAGTAAAAAAGGACGCGTAAGCGTCCTTTTTTATTATATAGATAAGATACTCTAGATTAGAAGATGCTATTTATTAGTTGATAGGATCTTATTGTTTGATAGGTATCGCTTAAACATAAAAACCGCCTAAAAAGCGGTTTCTGTTTTTATATTTGATTATCTAAATAGAAAGTATGAGTTCAAATTTGGAGGGTGATAGATATTTTGTAAGTGAGAAAAAAGCATTATTCCAGAAACTAAAAAGGCTAATATTGTTATTACAGAGCTATATAATCGCATTTATTACTTATCAAATTTACCAGTACAGCAGATTACTCTTATTTTGTTATCATGACAATGAAAGCTTAATCTTATTGAAATCACTATAAATTTTAAAAATTTTATTTTTTTAATAAATAAAATAAATATATATATAAGAAAACTTGATTATCTAAATTTTTAGTGTATAGTTAACTTAACTAGAAAAAAGTCTTGTTTCGGTAAATCTTCTTTAAGTATCGTAGTTTTAGTCATAATCCTTCGTTTTTTTTCAGATTTTAAGTCTCATTCTTTATTATTTCAAAGTTATAATCAGTCTATAAAATGACTAAAAATTATTAAAAATTATTAGGATATATTATGTCAAACTCAAATGTTGTTAAAGGTACTGTAAAGTGGTTCAACGAAACTAAAGGTTTTGGTTTTATTCAACAAGAATCAGGTCCAGATGTTTTTGCTCATTTCAGTGAAATTGCGAGTTCAGGTTTTAAAACCTTGCTTGAAGGCCAGCTGGTTGAATTCAGTGTAGCTCAAGGTCAAAAGGGACCGAATGCTGTAAATATTGTTGCTATCTAAGCAAGAATAAACAGTAAAAAAAAGCACTTAATAAGTGCTTTTTTTATCGTTCAAAATTTAATTTTAAGTTATTTTCCAAATTGGAAAAATCTTTAGAAAAACAGGATTCAAGTTGTTAAAAATAAATGATTTAATTGCAAAATCTAAAAATGGTACTGAAATTATAGTATCGTTAATTCCCCTAAATAAAATGCAAAATACACGTCAAGGTTTAAAAAAAATTGAAGTAGGAAAAAGAGTTCTTCTTCAGTCTGGGATTGTGGTTGATTTAAATTTAGATGGTCGTACATTTTATACTTCTTTACACCAACTATTTAAGTTAAAGCATAAAATTATTTAAATAATAATTATATATATCAAATATTTAAATTTATATATTTCTCTACTACAATATTATTAAAGGTATATTAATGCTTAAACAAAGTATCAGTGTGAAAGATCAATTTGGTGTTAAACACGCTATTCAAGCAACAGTTGATAAACATTTTGCTAATACGCAATCTTCTTCTAATGTAAAACATATCACCGTTGATGGTGAAGATATTCGGCCAAGTTTCGAAATGTTTTTTCAAAGTACATTAAGCGGGAAAATTTTCAAAATTATATAGATAACCCGAATTCTATTTAATTTATCTTAATACAGATTATTAGAACTAAATTTTATAAAAAAATCCCCGACATTCTGTTGGGGATTTTTATTGCTTATTTTTAGTTATATGTCGGATTTTTATACAT
>NZ_JBAPXX010000057.1:0-13929 GCF_049284435.1 Acinetobacter sp.
TATTTGCTTCAGAAATGGCAGAACGCGTCTGTTCTAAAGCTTTACAGATTTTTGGAGGCTATGGTTATCTGAAAGATTTCCCGATTGAACGGATTTACCGCGATGCCCGGATTTGCCAGATTTATGAAGGCACCAGCGATATTCAGCGCTTGGTAATTGCACGCAGCCTCTAATTTTAAAAGGACTTATCTCATGCAGTGGCAAACGATTTTACTTGAACAACGTAATGGTGTCGGACTGATTACCTTAAACCGTCCGCAAGCGTTAAATGCACTGAATAACCAGCTGATTGTTGAAGTCAATCAGGCCCTTGATCAGCTGGAAAAAGACCCGCAGATTGGCTGTATTGTCATCACCGGTTCAGAAAAAGCCTTTGCTGCCGGGGCTGATATTAAAGAAATGGCGGACTTGAATTTCCCGCAAATTTATCTGGATGATTTTTTCAGTCTCGCTGATCGAATTGCCCAGCGCCGTAAACCGTTAATTGCCGCGGTGAGTGGCTATGCCTTAGGCGGTGGTTGTGAACTGGCGCTGATGTGCGACTTTATTTACTGTGCCGATAATGCAAAATTTGGCTTGCCTGAAGTCACCTTAGGCGTGTTGCCCGGCATTGGCGGTACCCAGCGTTTAACCTTGGCGCTTGGTAAGGCCAAAGCCATGGAAATGTGCCTGACCGCACGGCAGATGGGTGCACAGGAAGCCGAGCAAAGTGGCTTGGTGGCACGGGTATTTGCCAAAGAAGAGTTACTGGAACAGACCTTGCAAGCCGCAGAAAAGATTGCCGAGAAATCACTGACTGCGGTGATGATGATTAAAGAGTCGATTAACCGGGCCTTTGAAGTCAGTCTGGCCGAAGGACTGCGTTTTGAACGACGCGTCTTCCATTCTATTTTTGCCGGTTCTGATCAGAAAGAAGGGATGCAGGCCTTTGTCGAAAAACGCCCGGCCAAATTTACCCATCAATAAAACTCAAACAGGACAATAATAATGAGTATTGAAAATAATTTAGCCATTCGTGTACAGGGTAGTCTGGGCATCATCAGCCTGGACCGTATCCAGCATTTAAATGCCTTAACCCTGCCGATGATCCAGGGCATTCAGGCGCAACTCGATCAGTGGTGCCATGATCAAGAAGTGCAAGCCATCCTGATCAATTCCAATAGCCCAAAAGCTTTCTGTGCTGGGGGAGATATCCGTTATCTGTATGACAATTATCAAGCGGGAAATACCCAATATCAGGATTTTTTTGCCACTGAATATACGATGCTGAGTATGCTACGCAACTTCCCTAAGGTCGTCATTGTGTTGATGGATGGTTATGTGCTGGGGGGCGGCTTTGGCTTGGCTCAAGCCTGTCATATCAAGGTGAGCAGTGAAAAATCCCGTTTTGCCATGCCAGAAACAGCGATTGGTTTTTTCCCTGATGTGGGTGCAACCCATTTTCTGTCCCGACTGGATGAAGTCGGTGTCTATATGGCATTGACCGGAGAGCAGATCAGTAGCAGTGACGCACTTTATCTGGATCTGGTGGATTATCATGTTCCGAGTGAGTGTTTTGCTGAACTAGAAGCAGCATTGATTGCAGCGCCGGTATTAAACCCGATTGAGATTCAAAAGATTATTAGTTCCTATATTACGTATCCGGTAGAAAGCGAGCTGCAAAAACGTGTAGATCCGATTAATCAGCATTTTGGCTATCCAAACCTGGATGAGATTGAACAGAGCCTTGAACATGCAAGTAGTGCAACTGATCAGGAATGGGCCAATAAAATGCTGGCAATTTTGCAGCAGCGTCCGGTCATGGCCAAGCAAACCAGCTTGAAGTTACAGCAAGCTGGACAGAATTTATCTCTAGAAAAATGCATGCAGCTAGAACGGGACTTACAGGATATCTGGTTAGAGCAGGGCGACTTTATTGAAGGGGTTCGTGCGCTGATTATTGATAAAGACAAAAATCCGCAGTGGCGAACTGAGAATGCAAAATTTGAAAAGACCTTGCAAAAGATCTGGCCAGCATGGACTCAGCAGCGTATCGAAAACATTACTTAAAGCTGATGGTAAAAGACCCTCTATAGGTAAATTATAAAGGGTCTTTATAGGTGTCCTATAGCGTCATCAGTATGAATTCTGCTTAATGGGACGTTTTCTTTTTCTTGCCACCGCCGTCTTGTTTATTGACCGTCGACCAGGCAATACGTTCGGCTTCTTCCTCAGAATGACCACGTTCTTTTTCGCTTTCTTCAATATGTTCGGCCTGCCGTTTCTGCTTATCGGTATAGGCTGATTTGTCACCTCTAGGCATCTTAATATCCTCATCAGGTTTGGCTGAAATTACTATAACAAGAGCTTATTTTTACGAGGGTAAGTATTTGTTGGAATCATTTTATAAAAACAAATTTTTTAAAAAATATGAAAATATAAAGATTAAATAGATGAAGATAACGGTCAGCTAGAACCGCTATCTTCTTTGCCAGATTAGCCGTTAATAATACTGCCGCCATTCACATGAATCACCTGACCTGAAATATAGCTGGCTTCTTCACTGGCCAGAAATAAATACGCCGGTGCTACTTCACTTGGCTGGCCCATGCGGCCCATTGGGGTACTTTTACCAAAATCTTTAAGCTGTTCTTCATCAAAGCTGCTTGGAATGAGTGGAGTCCAGATTGGGCCTGGCGCGACTCCATTGACGCGAATACCGGTTTTATTTTTTAATAAATTGGTGGAAAGGCTTCGGGGTAAATGTGGTGATGGCCCCTTTCGTACTGGCATAGTCAATCAACTGGTCATGACCATGATAACTGGTAATACTGGTGGTATTGATAATACTGTCACCTTCTTGCATATGCGGAATCACCGCCTGAGTCAGGTGGAACATCGACAAAATATTCACATTAAATGTTTTAAGTAATTGCTCGGGTGAGATATCGGTAATACTTTCTTGCGGGTATTGAACCCCGGCATTATTGACCAGAATATTAATCGTTTTAAATTCCTGAAGGGTCTGTTCAACCATTTTCTTGATTTCATCTTGATCTTGTAAATCACATTGAATCAGCAGGCAACGTCGGCCTTCATCTTCCACCATTTTTTTGGTGTCCCGTGCATCCTGATCTTCATCCAGATAGCAAATGGCGATATCTGCACCTTCGCGGGCAAATAAGACCGATACAGAACGGCCAATCCCGCTATCACCACCGGTAATCAAAGCAACCTTGCCTTTTAATTTTTCACTGCCTTTATAATGCGGTTTAATAATTTCCGGTGCAGGGTCCATTTTGGTTTGCACGCCAGGTTGATGGTCTTGTGTTTCAGTTGAAGCTGGGGTTTCAGGATAATGATTCATATCTTTTCCAATTCCAATGATTGTGGCCATATAAGAAAAAATATATTAGAAGCTTTTGGGAAAAATGAGGCTGGACTCAACATTTCATAACAGAATGTATTCGAGATTTATCAATTATTCATTGAAACGGATCAGGTTGAGCAACCAGAGCAGAAAAGCTGACGAAACAACTTTGGACTACACTTAAATAGCCGAGGTGCTCTTGAAAGGTGAAATTTGATTAGGAAAGGTAAGGTATTAACGAAGATTTAAAATCTAGACATAGATAAACATCTTTTGCCGAACTTATATATAAAATAAATGGAGAGTTTTTTAACTCTCCATTTATTCATTCTGATGTATTTAAAAAATTTCTATAGAAATAAATTAAAGATTATCACTTAAATTAATTCTGGCTTGTGCTGCTTTTTCCTTTTTGGCTGAGGTTTTACCCCAGTTAAACTTTTGTGCGCAAATGCCTAAGCCCACAATAAATAATGCAAGCACACTGGTATAAACCACTTCTTTAAAATAGGTTCCTTCAATAATCATGGTAATTAAGGCACCGACAATAAAGATAATGACCAGATAAGTTAACCATGGGAATAACCACATCTTGAATGGAATATTTTGTCCTTCAGCTTCCAGTTTTTTACGCAACTTAAGCTGAGAAATGGCAATAGCAAGATAGACATATAAAGATACGGTACCAGTTGCTAACATCAAGACATCATAAATATTCATACTTTCGGTGGCAGTCAGATAGATCGCCACGAAAGAAAACAGGCTTGAAAAGATGACACCTACCCATGGGCTGTTATTGCGGTTGGTTAAACCAAAACTCTTTGGCGCATCTCCACGTTTCGAGAGAGAATAGACCATACGTGAGCAGGTATAAAGTGCGGAGTTAAAGCAGCTACATACCGAGGTGAGCACGACAAAATTAACAATATGGCGCGCTTCCGGAATACCGAGTGCGGTAAGTGCTACGCTATACGTACCCCAGGTCGGATCTTTCAATAAAGGATTATTGTGTGGAATCAGGCAAACTGTGATCAGCATTGAACCGACATAAAATAGAATGATACGCCATACAATTGAATTAGCGGCCTTACGAATTTCCTTGGCTGGATCTTTGGTTTCAGCTGCTGCAACGGTGACAATTTCTGCTCCCATATAAGCAAACATTACACCCAATAAGGCCGTGATCACCGATGAAAAGCCATTGGGCATAAAGCCTTGAGCGGTTAGATGAGTCGTACCACCGAGCATAGAGGCATCGCCCCAAGGCCAAAGGTGCATCACGGCCAAACTACCAAACACCAGGAACAGTACAATGGCAATGACTTTAATCAGGGCAAACCAGAACTCGAATTCACCAAAGTTTTTTACGTCACGGAGGTTAATCCAGACCAGCGCTACAGTGACCAGGAGCATATAGCCCCAGATCGGGATAAATGGAAACCAGCTATTTAGGATTTTCCCGGCGACAAAGGCTTCCCAGCCCATGAGCAACGTCCAGAAAGACCAGTATAACCAGCCGATAGAAAATCCAGCCCAGCGCCCGATTCCACGATCCGCATAGGTTGAAAATGAACCGCTGTCGGGATTCAGTACTGCCATTTCTCCCAGCATACGCATGATGAGTAAAACTAATATTCCACCTAGAGTATAGGCAATGAGTGCAGCCGGCCCTGCAGAATAGATAACATTACCGGAGCCGACGAAGAGCGCACCACCAATGACACCGGCAATTGAAATCATGGTGAGATGGCGTGATTTAAGTCCGTTTTTTAAGCCGTTTGATGATTCGGAATTGGAGAAATGTTGATGTTCTGCCATATAATTTCCCTTAATATCAATAGCGTAGCGGCAATAAAATTCCTTATTTGGCTTACGCTATCTTATCCTTTGAAACTGTAACCGAATTCATCAGTGCTTGACCAATATTAAGTTAATCTTAATAAAATGAATCCTTGTAGCCCTATAGACAGGATCACACTTTGATTAAAGTACGGTTACATGCTGTTCATGTATGCAGTTAATTTCTCTTTTTTGTTGTAAAGTGACGAGAGCCATTTTTGAGCAATTCAAAGGAGCCAATTGGCTTAAGAGATAAAAAATATAAGCAGGCAATATTTACAGAAAAATAAAGCCTACCTAAAATATCAGGCTAAAAGCAGCTTTTGCTTTCCTTTTAAAAATAAATAAAAGCTTTTTGATTTTAAAAATATAATTGGCATTGATCCCTGAGTTTTTACTAAGTTAAAGTGCGGATTCCATGCTCACGCAAGCACTTTAATAATATCCCGAAAGCCACTAGAATTTCCTGTTCACTCACACAGGCAAAGCCCAGTAATAATCCTTTCTGTCGGGTGGAATAATGTTTGGTATAGTATTGCGATAAGGCTCTGACCTTGATTCCCAGTTCAAGCGCTTTGGATGCAATCAAGACATCATCACTGCTGCTAGGCAATTTTAAAATTAGATGCAAACCGGCGGCGGTATTATATTCATGCAGAAAATCTTCACCTAAATGTCGGCGAATCAGGTCAATTAAAAAAGCGTGGCGTTTGCTATACAATAAACGCATCCGTCGGATATGCGCCTCATAATGTCCTTCACGGATAAATTCAGCCAGTGTTTGCTGATCGATTAAGTGACCACCACGATAAAGTTCCGAGGCCACAATTCGCAACGAAGAAAAGAGCTGTTTTGGTACCACTAAATAACCAATGCGCAGGGCTGGATAAATTGTCTTACTAAATGTCCCCATATAAATTACTGGGGAATCCGGCTCTAAACCTTGTAAAGAAGGATAAGGCTGTCCCGAGAACCTGAACTCGCTGTCATAATCATCTTCAACAATCCAGCTATTGTGCTGGCGTGCGAGTGTAATTAACTGTTTGCGCCGTTCCAAACTTAAATGTGAACCTAAGGGATATTGATGAGACGGCGTCACAAAAATCAGCTTAGGCGGTTTTTTGGGATGCAGATCGGGAATAATCCCTTCCTGATCTACCGGTAAGGAACGTAGATTGACGCCATTAATTCGTAAAATATTACGCGCACCCCAATAAGCCGGATCTTCGATCCAGACTTCATCGCCTATGTCGCTTAAAGTACGCGAGACCAGGTCAATCGCCTGATGCGTGCCTTCGGTAATAATGATCTGATCAGCATCGCACTGGACTGAACGGGCAATTTTCAGATATTCCGCCAGCTCCTGACGCAGTTCCAGGGAGCCACCGGCATTGCTGTAAATCAGGTTATTGACTTGAGGTTCACGGCTCAAACGCGTTTGGATTTTGCTGAAAATATGATGCGGAAATTCGGTTACATCGGGTGCACCCGGTACAAAGGCTCCCCATTGATAAGGCGAAGCTGCGGAATAGCCGAGCAAGTAGGAACCGCGTTGCGACAGATTGTAATTTTGCTGCGCTTTTTTTTCCGCAACTGCAGGAGAGCTTTGTTCTGCCTTCACTAAAAAAGATTCGGGTAATTTCTCTACTACCCAGGTGCCTTGACCGGTACGGGCATCAACATAGCCCTGTGCCTGTAATTGTTCATAGGCATTTAAAACAGTATTACGCGATACCTGAATTTCTTTGGCCAGATCACGCGATGCAGGCAAGCGGGTTTTGGGAGCCAATACGCTATCAATAATCGCGTTACGCAAGCAGCGGAACAAGCGCATCTGTAATGTTCCTGTGACATTTTGCTGCAATCGCTGCAGTAAATAATCTCCAAGCAAGCTACGCAATTGGCTCTCTCCTACAAATTTGAAATGGCTCTCGTGAGAGCGGTATTGCTAGGTGCAAAATAGTCTGATCAGGCAGTCATTGTAAAGTATCTTGTATGCGTTTTGATCATGTATCTGCGGCTTGAATGCGAGCATACAGGCGGGCAGGCAATATACACAGATACCGATTAAAACTAAAGCGAAAAATCCAGACACTGATTTTGTTTGGAGCTCGCTGAACTGAGACCTGAATCAAGCAATGATTGCCATAACAGCTGAATAGAGATGTGTTGCAGCCGCCAGGACATGCGACTGCATATAACAAAAGGATCATAGAATGAACATGATGATGAAAGGATTGACCTACACCGAGCAGGGTACAACGGCCTGGAACAATTATCTCAAGCAACTGGACAAAGTGGCACCCTATCTGGGTGAGCTGAGTGAAAGACTAGATATGTTGCGACGCCCAAAACGCAGTTTGATTGTCGATGTTCCGGTCATCATGGATGATGGCACGGTTCAGCATTTTGAAGGCTATCGTGTTCAGCACAATTTAACCCGCGGTCCGGGCAAAGGCGGCGTGCGTTTTCATCCAGATGTCAATTTGGATGAGGTGATGGCTCTGTCAGCCTGGATGACGATCAAATGTGCTGCTCTAAATTTACCTTTTGGTGGAGCCAAAGGCGGTGTACGAGTCGATCCGAGCCAGCTTTCCAAGCGCGAACTGGAACGCTTGACCCGACGCTATACGGCAGAAATCAATTTAATTATTGGACCGCAAAAAGATATTCCTGCACCGGATGTAGGAACCAATCCGCAAATCATGGCCTGGATGATGGATACGTTTTCCATGAATGCGGGTTCTACCATTACTGGTGTAGTGACCGGAAAGCCGGTTCATTTGGGTGGTTCTTTGGGCCGCAGTAAAGCCACAGGCCGTGGTGTATTTATTAGCGGTCGTGAAGTTGCCCAGCAAATCGGTCTGGATTTAAAAGATGCCCGGGTCTGTGTACAGGGTTTTGGTAATGTCGGGAGTGAAGCTGCGCTGCTTTTTCAGGAAAATGGCAGCAAAGTAATCTGTGTTCAGGACCACTCCGCCACTCTGTATCAGGAACAGGGAATTGATATTAAAAAGCTGCTTGAATACTCAAATGCCCATCATAAAATTCAGGGGTTCTCTGCCAGCGATGAAATTCCTGCATCAGATTTCTGGACCATTCCTGCTGAAGTCTTTATTCCGGCTGCACTGGAAGGTGTGATTAATACTCAGGTCGCGCAAAATATTCAGACCAAAATGATTCTGGAAGGTGCCAATGGCCCCACGTTGACTGAAGCGGATGAAATTCTGAGTGAGCGTCATATTACGGTGGTGCCAGACGTGATCTGCAATGCGGGTGGCGTGACGGTCAGCTATTTTGAATGGGTTCAGGATTTGGCCAGCTATTTCTGGACCGAGGAAGAGATTAACCAGCGTATGGATGCCAGCATGAAAAATGCGGTACAGGATGTATGGCAAAAATCAGTTCAGGCCGGATGTTCTTTACGCACAGCCGCTTATATTCTGGCCTGTGAGCGGATTTTAATGGCACGTCAGGAACGCGGGATCTATCCGGGTTAAGCTAAGTTTTTGCAAGATGGATTAATTCATAAAAACGACTAGATTTAATCCATTATTACCCATGGTAAATTTTTGCAATGGATTTTTAAATTGGCTTCTTTATTTAAAAAGGAGCCAATTTTTATTCAGAATATAAATAATTGTTTATAAATGAAATAATTTTATATCCTGACTGTTCTAATCATTTAAACAGGGCCAATTGGCTCCTTCCATCTGCTGCAAAGTGGCTCTCGTCTCATACGCATAAAAGCGCAAAATGAACCATATCAGCCAGTCTTTGGCAAATTTCTATCCCAAGATCCGGATAGCAAAATTTACAACGTATGAATCAAGAATGAGGATACAAAATGGACAGTAAACACTCAGCACTGAATGCACGTAAACAGCAGGCGACACCACGTGGTGTTGGGGTCATGTGTCAATGGTACGCAGAGAAAGCAGAAAATTCGACCATCTGGGATGCAGAAGGCAATCAATATATCGACTTTGCGGGTGGGATCGCGGTACTGAATACTGGCCATCGCCACCCTAAAATTATTGCTGCGGTCACTGAACAATTAACCAAATTTACCCATACGGCTTATCAGGTTGTACCATACGAGAGCTACGTTGCTCTGGCAGAACGTATCAATGCACGCGCTCCCATCCAAGGTGCTGCAAAAACCTCATTCTTTTCAACGGGTGCTGAAGCTGTCGAAAATGCAGTTAAAATTGCCCGTGCCCATACTGGCCGTCACGGCATTGTGACTTTTGGCAATGGTTTCCATGGTCGCTCATTTATGACGATGGCCATGACCGGTAAAACGGCACCTTATAAACGCGACTTTGGGGTGATGCCTGGTGGTGTTTTCCATGCCCGTTACCCGGTGGAATCCAAAGGCATTAGTGTTGATGATGCAATTCAAAGCATTGAAGATATTTTCGCAGAAGATATTGCTGCGCATGACGTAGCAGCAATTGTGCTTGAACCCGTACAAGGCGAAGGCGGTTTTAATGTGGTGCCAGCAGAGTTCCTGAAACGCTTGCGTGTGCTATGTGATCAAAACGGCATTTTACTGATTGCAGATGAAGTACAGTCTGGCTTTGCGCGTACAGGTAAACTGTTTGCGATGGATTATTATGAGACCAAGCCAGATCTGATTACGATGGCCAAGAGTCTGGGCGGCGGTTTCCCGATCTCAGGCGTTGTAGGTTGTGCTGAAGTCATGGATGCACCAAATCCAGGTGGATTGGGCGGTACTTATGCAGGTAACCCGGTTGCTGTTGCAGCTGCACATGCAGTACTGGATATTATTGAAGAAGAAGGTCTTTGTGAGAGAGCGAATGATCTAGGCGCAGAACTGGTTGATGTTTTACATGAACTGAAAATGTCATCTAGCATGGTTAAAGATATTCGTGCATTGGGCTCAATGGTGGCGGTTGAGCTGGAAACTGCGGAACAGGCAAAAGCTGTACAAAACCATGCCATGCAAAATGGTCTGTTAATCCTGACCTGCGGTCGTTATGGTAATGTAATCCGTTTCCTATACCCGCTCACGATTCCGGCAGAACAGTTCCGTGCGGGATTGGCTATCTTGAAACAAGGGTTTGCACTATCTGTTGCAGCCTAACGAAAGAGTAATGATCATGCTTCAAGCGCAATATAGAGATTTATTACAGCATCCTGATATCAGCTTCGATCAGCCTGCCACGGGTGAATATATTGAAGTCAAAGATGCAGCAACCCAAACCACTTTGGCCTGGGTGAAATCCCATGATCGGGCGTCTGTAGAACAGCTGATTGCTCGTTCACAACAAGCCCAGAAAGCCTGGAAAGCCAAGACAGCACTTGAACGTGCAGATGTGCTTTGGGCCTGGTTCAATCTGATGCAGGAACAGAAAGAATCTTTGGCTCAGATTCTGACTGCTGAACAGGGTAAGCCACTGGCTGAGGCACGTGGTGAAATTGGTTATGCCGCTTCCTTTATCCGCTGGTTTGCTGAGCAGGCACGCCGGATTGATGGTGACGTGTTGACTCCAACGCTTGCCCATCAACGTTTATTGGTCATTAAACAGGCGATTGGGGTAACAGCTGCGATCACACCGTGGAATTTTCCGGCGGCAATGATTACCCGTAAAGCCGCGCCAGCTCTGGCTGCTGGCTGTTCCATGCTGGTTAAACCCGCCGAACAAACGCCTTTAACCGCCTATGCGCTTGAAGTTTTGGCCTTGCGCGCAGGCTTACCACAAGATGTATTGCTGCATGTCAGTGGTGATGCGGTTGAAGTGGGTCAGGTCTTATGTGAAAGCGAAACTGTGAAAAAGTTAAGCTTTACCGGTTCGACTCAAGTCGGCCGTATCCTGATGCAGCAATGTGCGCCGACCATCAAAAAACTGTCCTTAGAACTTGGTGGCAATGCACCGGTTCTGGTCTTTGATGACGCCAATCTTGAACAGGCGGTACAGGGCATCATGGCCAGTAAATTCCGGAACAGTGGACAGACCTGTGTTTGCGCGAACCGGATTTATGTACAAGATGACATTTATGATGCGCTGGTAGAAAAACTGGTGGCTGCCGTTGCCAAACTGAAAGTCGGGGATGGCCGTGATGAAACCTCTACCCAAGGTCCATTAATTGATGAGGCTGCGATTGAAAAAGTGCAGTCACATATTGCCGATGCGGTGAGCAAAGGTGCACAGGTGAAAACCGGTGGACAGCGCTCAAATCTGGGCGGTACATTCTTCGAGCCAACACTTCTGACTGAAGTCACCCAGCAGATGCGTATAGCAAAAGAAGAAACTTTTGGACCGTTGGCGCCGTTATTCCGCTTCAAGACTGAAGAAGAAGCGATTCAGATGGCAAACGATACGGAATTCGGTCTGGCCACCTATGTATTCACCCAAAGCACAGCACGTCAGTGGCGTGTAGGTGAAGCTTTAGAATACGGTATGGTGGGAATCAATACCGGAGCCATCTCTAATGAGGTTGCGCCATTTGGTGGAGTCAAGCAATCGGGATTAGGCCGTGAAGGGTCTAAATTCGGTATGGATGAATATCTTGAAATGAAATACCTATGTATTGATATTTCTTCATAATGACGTTTCGGAAGTAAATGTATTCATTAAAAAACTGATGAGAAAATATCAGCCTCCAGTGAATCCCGCGTTTAATTTAAACCGGGATTCCTGTGATGGAGCAAGGATTCAATAGACAGATTGGAGGAGGGCATATTTTCAGTTATTAAGCCGTTCTTCTTCTCTAAAATTCCCCTGAATATCAATTAAAGCATCAGATTTTCATCAGGATTTAACTCTAATTTCTAACTTTAAACCAAAAGCATCCAGTAATTTCTGCATAGACTTGAGTGTCGGATTAGCTTCCGGTTGTTCCATTTTCTGTAGAGTCTGGGGAGCAATCTTGGTAATTTTAGCCATATCGTTGAGTGTGAGGTGCAATTCGGTACGAATGAAACGAGCAACCTGATGAAAAGGCCAGTCAGGATTGTTACTGACGGTTTCAAGTACAGACAATCTCTTTTGCATTTGTTGAATCGGGGTCAGGGGCTTGAAGCGTTTATCCATGATTCAGCTCCTCCAATTGTTGGCAAATATTGATGATTCGATACTGACTATTTTCCAGAATTTCAGGTGCCAATTGCAGATACTGCATGTGCTCGAGTAATCCCTGATAAAGTGGTAATTGCTCGATTAACACCGCTTTGATTTCTTCTGAATCAATTAGCGTACTTTCTGCTATCTGTTCAATGACTGAATGCCAAATTGGCATACCACCATGATCATCTCGCTCCCAACGCGTAGTTCGTGCAATACCATCTGGATGTAGCCACATCGGTGCAAAATCAAATAATGGGGTGAGTTGAATGATTCCGTTATTGAAACGTTGAATGGCTGTATTACGGGTATGATTGTCCTTATTACCTAAAGCGACATTGGCAAGATCACGCTTCAAATATTCAAAGATTTCCTGTTTTGGTTGAGTACAGCATTGCATCAGCAGGCTACAGATCTGGTTATGGGTCATTCTTACCCCAAAACCGGCTTTTCCTCCCAGAGAAGCAATACTTTCCTGAGCAATTCTTTCAACCTTCCCATTGATGACCTTACGGTCGAATCGGGGAATGAATAAAGTCTTGCCATGCAGCTCCAGTTCCTGATGAACACGAAGTCCCAGATACTGGGCAATTTTCATATATAAGGCTTCGTGCATCAAAATTTTATCTAAATTCTGATCGCTGCCACGGCTGAATTTCACCAGCCAATGCTGTTTGACCTGATGATCTGTAAGCGTGTGATCCAGATAGAACAGGTCATTGTGACCTTGAGTTAACAGTAATTTTGGCCACTCACCCTGAATACCAGAAGAACCGGCAATAAAAAGTCCATAAGAGGCTAAGGATTCAATAAATTTTTCTTGACGTTCTACGACTTGGTCTAGGCTAAAGCCATGATTCTGCTGAACAGGGAACTGCCCCTGTAGCCATTCATAAGCCTCTTTCACCCGTAAGTTGCCAATCGGATTGCCTGCACCCGCTTTTAAAAGCGCCCAGTCTGCTTGTTCCTGGGTATTTTCAGAAAAATTAAGCTGACGTAATAGCTCTTTACGGCCATAACCTTGAGGTAACAAATCCATCAGGAAGGCTGGCCAGGTAGATTGCAATGTATTTTGCACATTCACCGGTAAATGATAAGTAAGTGCATGCCCATCACTTAAATCCATACAAGAAATAGCATATTCAAACAAATATGAGGTTCGCGTGGCTGCTTGCCATCCAGTCTGTTGTTGACCGACAATCTCAACAATAGCGCAATCAAGCCATTCATCATCCTGATAAATCTGCAGTGTGCAATATTGATTCATAATTTTATTAAAATAGTAAAATAAAGTGATTTTAATTATTATATATCTATTTTAATAAAAAACTAATTTTATCTTCTTAAAGTTCTTTATCGTTCTAAAAGGCCTTATTTTTATCAGATTCCATGGTCTATGAGGTTGTATAACTAGATGCATACTAATAGAAATCGCTGTTTAAACCCAATTCATTCAAATATGACTTTAGCTAAAAACATACATCGACGTATAGCTTATAAATTCAAAAAATCTGTAATTTTTTAAATATCAGAGGAGCTCTAGCCCTGGCTATCTATAATCAATTTTTTTTTTGAAAAAAATTAAGCAGCAAATAAAGGACTAAATCCCCGTTTGCGTAGTAATTTTCGGTACATACTGGAGCTTCGGTC
>NZ_JBAPXX010000058.1:0-24453 GCF_049284435.1 Acinetobacter sp.
CCAATGTGAAAGGTGTATTTGCAGCGGGTGACTGTACCACAGTGCCGTACAAGCAGATCATCATCGCGACCGGTGAAGGTGCCAAGGCATCATTGTCTGCTTTTGATTACATCATCCGTTCGGGGCAGTAATCTCAGCGATAAAAAAGCCAGTCGTCATGACTGGCTTTTTTGGTTTAAGTGCAATTTCTATTTCAATAACTCGACTGCTAACTGCTCGATATTAGCCATTTCTGGATGAGCGGCAGATACGTTGGCTAAGATGGTCACTGCTTTTTTCTTATTTAGATCCAATACCAAAATTGAGGTATGCCCTGCGGTATTCCCCCATGCCAAGTCATTTTCTGGCCATTCTCGCCTTCACGAATAAACCAACCCAATCCCATTTGGTAATGCCCGACTTTGGCTGAAGTGGGCTGCTGGGTGAGCTGAATAGCAGGATTTTTCCCATCCAATTGTACCTGAGCAAAATGTGACATATCTTCAACTGTAGAAAGCAGCCCGCCAGCACCTAAAAACACGTCGAAATTCCAAGTCGGAATTTCTTTACCTGTCGCATCCATTGCAGGTACTAAATGTTTACCCACTTTTTCTTGGTTTACAAAGGTATTTGCCATTCCGTATGGCTTAAAAATATATTGCTGATACAAGTTTTCTAGTGTGGTTTTTTCTGCCGAGGCCAATGTATGCCCAAGCAAGCCCACGCCTAAATTAGAATAATTCGACACTTTGCTGCTTAACTGCGCTGTATCTAAGACCAAATCATTTTTCAGATAAGCATTTAGTTTTTCTACATCATAATCTTTATAAGGATTTGAATCGTCATCCGTTGCCAGTTATTTGGCAATCGTTCCAAGCCGGAAGTACGGTTGGATAAATCTTTGAATTTCAGTTGAATATTATCTTTAAACTGAAATGGATAATAACGGTTAATGCTATCTTCCAACCCAATTTTCTTTTGGCTCACCAATTCCGCTAAGACTGTCGCAGTAAATACCTTAGTGATGGAACCAATGCCAAAAACAAGATCTTGATTAGCTTTCTCATGAATTTTATTGTCATGTTTATGCACACCCAAATATTGCGTTTTGCTAGGGTCTAACACAGCAATCGCTACTTGAGTATTTTCAGGAAAAGTACGTGTTGCTGCAAAAATTTTCTCTGCAAGGTTTTTTGGATAGCTTTGAATATGGTTTTCCGTTGTGTTATTGGCAGCATTTAATTCAATATATGGGCTAAATAATAAACCTGTCATTTGCTGTTGATCGTTCAGGCTCAAAGATAATTTAAGACGATCCTTTTCAAACATCACTTTATAAACTGCTGTAGATTTACCTTTGTTCTCAATGAACTCAATATTTTGAATAGGTCCTAGCTGCTTTTTGATATCTTCAGATACTTTTTTTTAGCACGGTGACAGGCAAAGCTTCTTACATTTTAGGAGAAAAACGTTGATACATTGCTTCATATGCAGCCGCATTAAAGTCTTGATGAAACTGTGTGATTGCTTTTTTTTCTAGATCAGTTTGTGAAAAAACCTGCCCCATCGTAAATAATCCTGCAAGTAACACTGCCATTCTTTTCATGCTGTTGCTCTTTGTTTAAGTATTTATCTTTACATAACATAAACTATCATAATTGTTTAAATATTAAACATATTTTCATACATGAATTTCCATTATATATGACTTATTTTAATTAAAATTCATGAATTAATTTAAGCACTTATGATTGTTTACACACACTCTAGACTGCTCAAACAACATCACTCGTCAGCTCTAAAAATTCTGTTAAATTAATTACTTTTAACTGTATATTTATTATGCAAATAATGCTTTAGTAACCTTTTTGTTAAACCCCATAGGCATGGTTCATGCATTGATTTAGAATCTGATGTGTAAAAAATGCTGATGTACATTAGAAAAATAAATTATTCACTGGAATGCTGTGAATTCAAGGAGATCATCATGCTACGTTACCAGTATCATTGTGCATGCTGTGACAAAGTGGTTGAATCCACTCAAAAGGTTTGTAACGATTGTGGCTCACACCATATTCGCAGCCCTTTTGGTTTCTGGATTTTATGTCTAATCGCCTGTCTCGTTACAGCTATCGTATTTAAAGCGGTGCACTTGTATGTACAGTCGCAACAAGAAGTGCCGGCACAACACTCGCTATTGGATGTTTTAAAAGAAGAAGATAAAAGACTTCGCTAACTTTATTGATCTGACAGTAAAGACCTGTTGGTTCAAACAGGTCTTTTTATTACTCTTGAATAATTCAAATAGCTATGCGGAAAATAGCCTCATCAAATCCAGATTTGATTTACAATAGCTGTGGATTTGAATGAGAGATGTGCCATGGTTCAGTTAATTAAAAAAGGTGGATTGCGTGAGCGCGCCAACCGTAGCCGCAGTTATCAAGGCTCTGAAAATACTGAAACCACCTTAAAGCCTAATCGTTATCAAACGGCGGTTAAAACACCAGACAATTTAGCCTCTCCTGCCCCGACCTCACCAATATCTCCAGCATTAAATGAAGATATACCACTTAATTCATCAGAATAAGTGCGTCATACCATAACCATAATGCAAATAGCAGAAATAGTCCGCCTGAAATCATATCAATATAACTCCCCGAACGCTGGTACAAGGTTTTAATTTTTGGTTGGGAAATCAACAGCATCAATAAAGCGAAGGTGATAAAAGTCTGCAAGGGAATAATCACTGCCAGCTGTGCTTTCAAATAATCGGAAGCAGATGAACTCAAAGCCAGTGAAAATACGCTACTAAAATAGATCAGTGTTTTTGGATTAGAGAGATTGGTCCATAAGCCCAACATAAAATAGTTTTTAGCTTGCACTTGTCCATTTGTATCGTCGTCGGTCTGATGTCTATTTTTAAAGCTATGCACACCACCCTTTAACATGGCCCATCCCATTTTAGCCAGGAACATACCACCCAAAAGCATTAAGACTTGCTGGATCCATGGAAACTGGTCAATTAACACGGTAAAACCCGCAAGTGTCAGTACTACCCAAACCACGATACCGGCAGATATCCCTGCAATAATTTTCAGGGCATTCTGGCGTGTGGTGGATGCGGCACTTTTGGCAATGAGCAAAATATCGGGACCGGGACTTAGTTGAGCAACAAAATGCAGGAGACAGATCGTAAAAAGCAGAGACATTAGAATAAGGTAAATTTATAAAAACATATTATAACGTTTGTTCAAAGACATTAGAAAGTTCCAATAAAAAACCGAATCATCAGATTCGGCTTAAATAGAGTTTTTTTAAATAAAATACTTATTTCGGATTGATATCTTTCATTTCAATTTTTTTCGCCTCAGGTCTCACTTCACGTGCTTCACCATCAATAATGGTGGAATCACCGCGACCTGATTGCTGATTTTGCATATCCTGCATTTGACGCATCATCTCGGCAAATGGATTTTGGCCTTGTGCCGCACCCATATCGCCCATCATGCCGCCCATCATTTTTTCCATCATCGCCTGCTGACGTTTCATCATCGCTTTCATCATGGCAGCCTTAAAAACCTGCTGAACCGCTGGAATAAGCATCAATACTGCCAATACTTCGGTGATCAATCCAGGAATAAGTAGAAAGAAACCTGCCAGAATTTTAGGTAAATTTCCTGTTAATGCGGGATCTGCACTCATTTGTCCCATTTGCATTTGCTGCATCTGTGGCATGACACCGGCCGAGTATTTACGGATCAGATTCATACCAATAAAAAATGCGGCTACAAACCAGAAAAATACGTACCACATGCTCCCGACGAGGTCACCCACGCCAATCCAGACAAATACTTCTAGGATTAAGCCTGCAAGGATAATAAGAAATAATTTCATGAAAATTAATCTAATCTCAGTAAAATAAATAATAGGATGCTGGAATCAACTGCTTCATCAGGATCAAGCTTTTTTGATACGCTTATGTAACAATATGGGCATTATTCTATTTTTAAAGTGCGGGCATGTCATTAATTATTGGGATTGACCCCGGTTCTCGTTTAACCGGTTACGGAATTATCGAAAAAGATGGCTCCAAACTGACTTTTGTTGATGCCGGCACCATCAGAACAGAAACGACAGAAATGCCTGAACGTTTAAAACGCATCTTTGCCGGCGTGGAGCGCATTGTAAAATTTTATGGCCCCACTGAAGCCGCAGTCGAACAGGTCTTTATGGCACAAAATCCGGATTCTGCCTTAAAACTCGGCCAGGCTCGTGGTGCTGCTGTTGCTGCACTGGTCAATCTGGATTTGAAAGTCGCTGAATATACCGCGCGCCAAATCAAGCAGTCGGTGGTGGGTTATGGCGCTGCCGATAAAGAACAGGTGCAGATGATGGTGATGAATATTCTAAAACTCAGCATCAAACCGCAACAGGATGCTGCGGATGCCCTAGCGGCTGCCATTTGTCATGCCCATGCCTCAGGCAGTATGAGTAAAATGGCGGTATTGAATGCGTTGGGCGGTATGGCACGTGGCCGTAGTCGTGTCAGCAGCCGTCGTCGATAAGGTTCAACGCAATATCTAAAGTCTTGAACATCTACGTCGAATTCCAGATACTCTTGCACAATAGATTGTACGGTTGCACGAGCAGACCCTTGCCAACTTTGTGCAATCATTTCATTAAGCTGGGAATCTGTTCCAACAATAACGACTTCCACTTCACCCGTGCTCAAGTTCTGCACATGCCCTTTTAGCCCAAGTGCTTGAGCCTGCTCGGCAAACCAGTAACGGTATCCAACTCCTTGAACTTGGCCTGAAATATTCAGTTTAATGACTGGCACACTATTCTCCTTAGCGATTCACCACCTGATAAATCGCATGTTTCATATTTTGAGCCTGTAAACCGCGTTCGCCATTTTTGGCCAATTCATCACCTGCAAGTGCATGTAAAGTTACAATTTCATGCAAATGAATTTTTTGTACAAATTGCGCCTTTAGACTGGCAATCATGCCAGCCAGCACATCCCCCATTCCGCCAGTGCCCATACCAGCATTCCCGGCATTGCAGATATAAAGCTGATCTTCCAGAATCAGGCTGCCTGAACCTTTTAGCACCCACTGTCCCTGATATTTTTGTTGCAGTGCATGAATGGCTACAATCCGATCCATTTCAACTTCCGCAGTGCTACATGCTAGCAAAGTTGCAGCTTCCCCTGGATGTGGTGTGGCATAAGTTTGGGAATTCAAAACTTGAGGGTGCTTGGCCAGAAACCATAAGGCATCGGCATCCAAAACAACCTCCAAATCAGATTGCTGAATCAGTTCAAACCAAGCTGTATATTGTTGCTCTGACCAAGAATCACGACCTAATCCCATGCCAAAACACACTGCATCGACCTGCTGAATTAGTGCTTGGCGTTGTTCCTGAGTCAAAAGATTAATATCACGTAACATAATATTCGGCGCACGTGACAAAATCGCGGTGTGGTGTTTTGCATCACAGATAATCGTCACTTTACCCGCTCCAGCAGCAAATGCTGCCTCTGCAGCCATGATCACTGCTCCGCCCATATCGGCATGTCCACCAATCACCAAGACATGACCATAACTGCCTTTATGACCAAAGGCTTCACGCTTCGGCAATTGAATCTCATGCGATGAAAGACAAGCAATCGGTTGAAGCTCAGTATCTGTTGGAATAGCAGAAATCAGTTCGATCTTGCCCGCATATTCTTTGCCTTGTCCGGTAAACAATCCTGCCTTGAGCCCTAAACCAGTGAAAGTATAGTCAGCTTTGATCGCAACAGGCAAAGGCTGGCCGGTATTGACACCCAATCCACTCGGTATATCAATTGATATTTTTATTCCAGTTTGCTGATTGATCGTTTGAATAACATTTTGCCAGTCAGAATCCAGCTGACGGTTCAGACCAATTCCGAATAAGGCATCGATATAGACCTCATATTCGGATTGAAAATCAAAATGCGAATAAGGCTGCAAGCCAGCCTGCTGAGCTTCCTGCACAGCCGATGCCAAATCTTTGGAATTACCTAACTCAGCTGCATAAATATCAACTTGAAAACCGGCTTGTTTTAAATACTTGGCCACAAGATAGCCATCACCAGCATTATTACCCTGACCACAGCAGACCGCGATTTTTATAATTTTTTGCTGGGAAAATAAGGTGATCAGCCGCTGACTAACACCCCAGGCGACTTGTTGCATTAAACCGTAGGAACTATTTTGCTGCTGAAACCAGCGCTGCTCCCATGCTTGTAGATCGCGGCTATGGTAAACTTGTTGCTGCATTTCTTATTCCCTGTCTTTGGTTTATGACAATTCCCGATTCTCACGCGCAAATTCAATTTTATCAACAAGATCCAGCTGAGTTAAAGGCCTGGATTAAAGCACAGGCTTTAGAATTGGGTTTTACTGATTGTGTCATTGCCAAACCGGATGCTCAAGCAGAATTAGCCCGCTTACAGGAATATCTGGATCGCGGATATCATGGTGACATGAAGTTTCTGGAAGACAATCTGGAAAAACGTGCCAATCCCGCCTTACTGGTTCCCGGCACACGCAGCATTATCTGTGTGCGTATGGATTATCTGGTCGAGGCACCAGAGCCACGTTATATTCCTTATGCACCTAACTCTGCCATTATCGCGCGTTATGCCCGTGGCCGGGATTATCACAAGACTATGCGGGGTCGTCTAAAAACCTTAGCGACAAAAATCCGGGAAAAAGTCGGAGATTTTGAATCACGCCCATTTGCCGATTCTGCGCCAATTTTTGAAAAATCGCTGGCTGAAAGTGCCGGCATGGGCTGGACAGGTAAACATACCTTGCTGATTCATAAAACATCAGGCTCATTCTTTGTTTTGGGTGAGTTATTTACTTCACTGGAACTGCCTTTTGATGAACCTGCGACGAAACATTGTGGCTCCTGTACTGCGTGTATCGACATCTGTCCGACTCAAGCCATTGTAGAACCGTACATGCTGGATGCACGACGCTGTATCGCCTATCTGACCATCGAATATAAAGGCATTATTCCAGAAGATTTGCGACGCGGAATTAGTAACCGTGTTTTTGGCTGTGATGACTGCCAGCTGATTTGCCCGTGGAACAGTTTTGCCCAAGTCACCTCGATAGAGGATTTTCATCCACGGCATGGACTGGATCAGGTCAGTTTACTGGAATTATGGCAATGGGATGAAGCGACCTTTTTAAGTGCAACTGAAGGCAGTCCGATGCGCCGTACAGGTTATCAAAGCTTTATGCGCAATATCGCCATTGGTTTGGGCAATGCGTCCTTTGATGGACAGATTATTCAGGCACTTCAGCAACAGCATGATCAGCACGATGAAATTGTACAAGTACATATTGATTGGGCCATTCAAGAACAACTGGCAAAATCCAGCTAATTTTCTAGCACTATTAAAATATATTTCAACTTTACCTAGATTCACAGTTTCACTTAAAAGGCTTACACACTCGTGTTTCAGACTATGGCATAAATAAAAATAGATCAGAAATGAAGTGGAGGAAAGATGATGTCATCAAAAAATCCAAATCAAGAATTGCTTGAGCAGCTGCAGCATGACCAGCAGAAGCAACAACAGCAGCAGCCGCAACATGGTCCGATTAATTCCCCAAAAAACAATCAGCATGAACAGGATCAGCGTGTGTTTAACAAACAGCACCGTAGTGATCTGCATGGCCAGGATATTCATGGGAATCACAGTAATAAATAATCTGGTAACTGAAAAACAAAGCTCACCTCGTGTGGGCTTTGTCATTTATATAAGGTCATATTTTGCTAGTGAAGCAAGGGCGAATTTTTATTAAGATGAAGCGAATGATAAATAAGCATAGATAGGGAAAGAGATGAACAGTAGTGATGCGGTACGCAATGATTGGTCACGTGAAGAAATACAAGCTCTATATCAACAGCCTTTAATGGATTTAGTATTTCAGGCGCAACAGGTTCATCGTGAACATTTCACCGCCAATACCGTTCAGGTCAGTACCCTGCTCTCGATTAAAACCGGTAAATGTCCTGAAGACTGTAAATACTGCTCACAATCAGCCCATTATGATTCCAAACTGGAAGCTGAAAAACGCATTGCGGTCGATAAAGTGATTCAGGAAGCAAAACAGGCGCTGGCATCAGGAAGTTCACGTTTCTGTATGGGGGCTGCATGGCGCAACCCACATGAACGCGATATGCCTTATGTTCTGGAAATGGTACGTGAAGTTAAAGCACTCGGTCTGGAAACCTGTATGACACTGGGGATGCTAAATGGATCGCAAGCTGAACGCTTGAAAGATGCAGGACTGGATTATTACAACCATAATCTGGACACTTCTCGTGAATACTATTCACATATCATCAGCACACGTAGCTTTGATGATCGTCTGGATACATTGGATCATGTACGTCAGGCTGGTATGAAAGTCTGTAGTGGCGGTATTGTTGGTCTGGGTGAAAGCCGTGATGACCGGATTGGTTTATTGTATGAACTTGCAACTTTGGCGATTCATCCGGAATCTGTGCCGATTAATATGTTGGTGCCGATTGAAGGCACACCGATGGCAGATGTAGAAAAACTGGATGTGATTGAATGGATTCGTACTATTGCCGTAGCACGCTTGCTGATGCCAAAAAGTTATATTCGCCTTTCTGCCGGCCGCGAATCCTTAAGCGATTCGGATCAGGCTTTGGCATTTATGGCTGGTGCCAATTCTATTTTCTCGGGTGAAAAACTGCTGACGACTCCCAATACAGCCCAAGGCCGGGATCAGCAACTTTTTGCAAAATTAGGTTTAGTTGCAGAACAGCCAAAACCGAGTGTTCGCAGCTTGGCTACAGATGCCATGGCAAGCTAATCACTGTTTAAGTTGATGAACTCGCAGAAAAGTTATGTGCAGTAATTAAAATGCCATAACGAGCATTCAGATAATCTCCGACTCGGATTTGATCTACTCCATTGGCATGATGCACCATCAGCGCTTGCGTGACTGCATCATAGCTAAAGGAGTCATAACTATCCTGATGCAGGCTGAGCCAATGCAGAGTATCTGCCAAGCTACGGTCGACGATATAGGTATCTGCATGAAAATCTTTGCTCATATTCCTGTTCATCGTGTTGAAATTTCCCTTTAATTTTAACGGAAATTAACCAATGACAAGCATAAAAAAAGTGAGCCATTGCTCACTTTTCTTGCAAAAACTTTAGTCCTTATTCGTACCGTACTTACGATACTCCCTGTGTTCCCCGATTTCTTGCATTTGCTCATACTCATAAATATGCAAACAAAACAATTTTCTTAAAAGCTGAAGCATCATTGAAACTCCTGTTTAATCATTTTTTTAATACGCTTCTTAAGATATTCCATCCTGAAACATCATGATTTTTGACCAAAAAATCATCTCATATTAATTAGCATAATTTTTTCAGTTGTAAAATGCATTTCATCTACTGTTCACTTTTTTTGCTGATATTTTTTGAAATACATCACAGTTCTTTCATAAATATCAACTTTTTCTTAAATTAGGACTCTCTTAGGTACAAAATCCACAAAAATGGCTCATAAACCTCATCTATTGAAGCCAGACCTCTTTTTTATAAGTAGATCTCAAGTATTGTCTAATCGTTATTTAAGACACCACCACGATTTCCTATGTTCACCATTTACGAAAACAGAAAGCCTACCGTTCGCATTCGAGGGAGGTATATCCTCTGTGCATGTCACTGGCGTACTTACAACATATTGAGTATTACTGTTATTAAATTCCCATCTGGTGTAGCGGCATACACCCGTACCTTCGGTGATTTCTTTTCCTCGGGCAATGATCGTGTCGGGTTTCTTAGTGATACTTTTGGGCTTATTCCAAGCCTTATACTGATATTGACCTGATGAAAGTTGCTCGATAGTTACAATATGCGCAGAGGTTTTACAGGTGTATTGTTCTGCCGCGAATGCACTAGAAAAAACCAGTGATCCGAAAATGATAGAAATGAAAGGGTTTAACATAGTTTTCTCCAACAAATGGTTGGGACTGATGTTTGAATTCACTGGCTTCTGTAGCTTTTTATCTGAGCTCGGTGAAATCAAGTTTTAATTCTTAAAGCTGATCTGCCTAGGTCTGAGTTATGTTGATTAGGAAGCGATAAATAATAGTTTACTTAGGGGTTTGGTACTTACAGAACCTCTCCTCTAATAAAAATAAGAAGTTAAATCTTTAGTAAGACTCTACCTGATTCTTGATTGCTATCATTTGGAAGCAATTTTGAGGGGCTTTCAATTTAAAAAAAATCAGATGCAGCGGTTAAGTTTGAAACAAAATCTACAGGATGAGATTCACCTATAATCAGTATTTAGAATAGAAGAAGTAAAGCCAAGCTCAATCCGATTATTGTTTATTTTTTATCCAAATTTATTAATGGGCTAAGATGATGTACGCTCATGCATTACTTGTGCAACGAGTGAAAAATATCTCATAGATTACAAGAAGCTAGATTCTGAATAAATTTATACTTTATATAAAAACCCCTAATTCTTTTAGAATTAGGGGTTTGAATTTCATATGGGTGCATATGCTTTTAAAATTTGGTGGGCCCAGACAGACTTGAACTGTCGACCAACGGATTATGAGTCCGCTGCTCTAACCAACTGAGCTATAGGCCCTATATGCTGAAAACTTTATTTATCAATAAGTTCAGGCGTCATGAATACTAGCTAAGATTTTTTTGAAAGACAAGTACTTTTATAACTGCTTGAACATTTAGACAGCAATCATGGGCGACTTGTCTTAGTCAAAATTCAGCTATTTAAGACTTCAGTATAGGAGGCATATAGAAAAATGAGATACATGCTGCATCATTTAAGACAAATGAGTCTGTCATCTTGAATTTAATACGGTCTACTAAGTATAAAACTGATAGATTTAAGGTCTTAGTATATCTATAAGGTATCAAAATTCTTTATTGCTCAGGCAGCAATGTTAAAGGAATAGCCTTGAGCTAAAGAAGATAAAATGACTAGAATTCAGACTTCATTTCTTCGTCTTTACGTAAATCCTGCTTAATTTCGATCAAAGACCATACAATTATAAGCGCAAAAATCAATAGGGAGACTACGAAGGCTGTCATGTATGTCATACTTTTCAATCTCAGAGTAGAAAGAATAAGAAAATAGAAAAGACCTGTATCAGTCTTCTTCTTCGACAAAAGTCTAATAACTAAAGTGTGCTCTGGATAGTCATTTTTTCATCATTTTAAGACTTTTTTTGTATCTACTGATATTTTTAATATCTTAATGTTATTTTATTTATATATATTAACTCTTAATCTTGCAGCTTAAAAAGATAAATAAATCATAGATTTTTACATTATTCGCTGATTTTATTTGAAAGCCTATTGACTGTATGGTTGAACAAGATGAAATTATGCAGTTCTCTACATACAGCTTTTACTTCTCCGTACTTATGCTAAATAAATTCCTTGGCGAATCTGCATTTAAACTTGCAGGTTGGCAATATCATGTCGAACCAGATGTGCTTGAAGATAAACAGGTCATTATTGGATTTGAACATACCTCAATGATGGATGCAGTACTGTCAATTGCCCTGTTCCAGATTTACGACCTCAAGGTTCATACCTTGATCAAAAAAGAATTATTTAAAGGACCTTTCAAGCCGTTATTAAATGCTGTGGGTGGTATTCCGGTTGACCGCAAGGCCAGTAAAGATATCGTGACCCAGATGGTGGAACAGTTTCAGAACAATGAAAAGTTCAATCTGGTCATTGCTCCCGAAGCGACACGTGCTAAACAAGATGAAGCATGCAAACCGATCCGTACCGGTTTCTGGCATATTGCCAAGGCTGCCAATGTACCGATCGTGTTGTTATATGCCAATTCCAAAACCAAGCAAGGTGGCATTCTTGGCAAGATCTATCCAACAGACCTTGCGCATGACCTGGCTTTGATCAAACAACTGTATAAAGACAAGGTTGGTCTGGATATCGTTATTCCAGAATAAGCTTCTCTAAAAGCACTGACATGAACAGAAATCCTGCTGTTCATGTCTTGTTCATCCACCTCTATAAATGTATAAAAATAAAATCAGAAACGCCCCATCCTATTTCCATTCTTTCTTAATTTAGCGCTTTTTTTGCTTTTATCCTGAAATCTCAAATCCAGGCACTTTTTTTTAAAAAAACGCTTATGGTAGAATTTCGGCATTCTGATAGGCATACAGCCAATCTACAAGGAGCATAGTTCGCATGGCGGGTCATTCCAAGTGGGCCAATATTAAGCATCGCAAAGCAAAACAAGATGCGAGTCGTGGTAAAGTTTTTACCAAATACATTCGTGAATTAACCACTGCTGCAAAGCTTGGTGGTCCAGATACTGCAAGCAACCCTCGTCTACGTGCTGTGGTTGAAAAAGCATTATCAGTGAATATGACACGTGATGTGATCAACCGTGCCATTCAACGTGGTGCTGGTGGCGAAGATAACGACGACCTGAAAGAAGTGACCTACGAAGGTTATGGTGTAGGTGGGGTTGCGGTTATTGTTGAAACCATGACTGATAACTTGAACCGTACTGTACCTGACGTACGTCATTGCTTCTCTAAAACTGACGGTAACCTAGGCACCAACGGCTCGGTTGCATTCCTGTTCACTAAACGTGGCGAGATCACTTTTGAAGATGTGTCTTTGGAAGATCAAATCATGGAAGTGGCATTAGAGGCCGGTGCTGAAGACATCGAAGTCACTGAAGATGATATCCTGGTCATTACCACACCTGAAGCTTTCGGTGATGTTCAAGATGCTTTAACTGCTGCAGGTTTAAAATCTGACAATGCTGAAGTGGTGATGAGCCCTTCAACCAAAGCAGAAATTACAGACATCGACCAAGCGAAAAAAATCATGAAAATGATTGATATGCTTGAAGATCTGGATGATGTACAAAACGTGTATACCAACGTTGAATTCTCAGATGCAGTTTTAGCAGAACTTGATGCTTAAATATGATTGATTCAAAAAACGCACCTTAGGGTGCGTTTTTTTATGGCTGTCTATCACCCTCGCCTTTGATTAAACTTTATTGAGTAATCCGCTACAGTTAAAGACATTATATTCTTTAATAACAAAGCTTGAATGCAGCGCAACCACATGCTCAATTTTTCCAATCCGCTTGAGCAGGATTTCACTATAGTTTTCCATATCCCTTGCCACCACTTCGACAATAAAGTCTGCCGACTGACCGGTGACCAAAAAGGCATTAATTACTTCGGGAATACTTTCCAGTTCTTCCAGAAATTTAGCAAAAGTATCACTATCATGTTTGCTCAAGGATACCTGCAACAGCACATGCAGACTGAAACCTAATTTTTGGTAATTGATTTCACGTTTTAAGCCACTGATAATATTATGATCGATTAAGTGTTTGATCCTGCGATGCACCGAACTGACAGATAAATTCACCCGCTCGGACAGTTCATTCAGATTGACATCTTCATGGGTCAATATTTCTAGAATATGTTTATCGAAACGATCCAGTTCCATTTTTATACTCTTATATCAATAATCAATAGATGAAGAAAATTTTGCGCCATCTCTGTTATACAATATTTATTTATTTTCCACAAAATTTTCATATTCTGAAATTTTTTTCCAAATAAGATATCATTTTATAAATACGGTTTTCAGGATGGTTTAAATGACCGTTAATCGCATTAATTAAAAATATGACCAATGGTATTTTAAGTTAAATCTTTATTTTTAAATTATTTAAATTGGGTAAATACGGCAACAGATAGGCTATTCCTCTCAGCCCCTACACGACTCAACCGTCCATCTTTTACAAGTGTATAGAAATAGATTAAAACAAAGGCGCTTTAAAAAATAAAAATAGCGCATTTCAAAAATATCATTACACAAGGAACGGTCATGGCTTCTAAACTTCTAAACTTCTAAACTTCTAAGCTTCTAAGCTTCTAAGCTTGATAAAAACAAAAGTGAGTCCTGTCTTAACCGTCGAAACCCAAACGAAGAGCTTACTGGGCGGCTTATTCGGTGGAACGACATCAGGTACCCTCACCAATCTTATTGGCAATCTCACCGGATCCAATACTCAACCTTCAGTCAGCTCATTATTAAATAATCTCCTTTCTGGAAGCAGCTTGAGTACGACAAATCTCAGCAATTTATTAACTCAGTTTTCTGGTTCGAATGCCTCAAGTTTAAATATTCAAAGCCTGATCAGTAGCTTAACCCAATCCAATGGCGGTAGCTTTAATATTACCTAGGTCACCAACTTATTGAAGAGTTTGATGGGGAGCAATAGCAGCAATCTGGATCTTGGGGCTATTTCTAAACTGGTTGGCGGCTTATATTGGGCGGCAGTATGGGCAATATTGATATTGGTAAAATTTCTCAGCTGGTGGGTGGTCTGATTGGTGGCAATGCAGGCAATGATTTTGATCTTGGTGCTATTACCGACTTAATTAGCGGCTTTGTAGGCGGAAATGCAACTGTTGGTTTTGATGTCGGTGGCTTCACTGACTTACTGAGCGGTCTGATTGCGAATGGTGCAAATGGCATAGACTTAGGTGGATTATTAGGCAATCTCAATCTCGGTAGCGATCTGGATCTGGGTGGTATGATCGAAGGTATTTTCCTCTGCTTCAAACGGCTTTGACTTAGGCAGTATTGCCGAAGGTGTTGGTCAGTTGGTTGGTAGTGGCTCTTCGATTGAACTGCCTGACCTTGGTGATCTTGTGCAAGGTGTGGGCGCGACTGATTCCAATATTGACGTGTCTGCTCTCCTGCCTGGCATTAAAGATACAATTCAGAATATTGGCAGTGGCGGTTCTTCATCCGGATTTGATTTTGGTTCGCTGTTCAATAACTTCACTAAAAATATTGATATCGACCAGAATAATCTGTGGGGTTAATCATAATCTCATTAAAAAAACGCGCTTCATGCGCGTTTTTTTAATTCTGAGTAGCATTTGAACTTATACACCACGCCAGTCTACCCGCGCATTGCGTTCGGTTCGGTAAATACGGCAAATATATTCACCCAGTGGTAGCTCATTCAAATACTGCTGATAGTCGCGATATTCTTCGGACAAGCTTTCAAAATTTTCTTTTTCCCACGGCGTACCTGGAATCGCCAAAAGCGGTGCCAACATGGAACAGACTGCAATATCCGCCAGACCTAAACGATTTCCGACAAAATAATGCCCACCTTGGCTGACCAGCATCTGATTGAGCTGCTGTACCGCAACATCGATGTGTTGTTTAGATTCCGCCACGGTTTCCTCATTCAATGCATAACCCTTGGCAACCATCGCTTTCAATAAAGGTTTAGAAAATTTTTCAAACTGGCGCAGATAGCCCTGCTCACCAATTAAAATATCCAGAGATTCATGATCAGAAGTCAGTGCTTGAGACAGCATCCAGCGACGGACATGATGACCCAACTCCAGAGTAATTTCATTAATCTCTAAAGCTTTATTTCGAAAATATCCTTCTGCGTGCAGTAAACGATGTTCTGGATAAGTATCATCCAGATATAAAGCAATCTGGGTGGAATCTGCGACCCAGCGGTCCTGATCGCGCAAAATAGGCAGACGATTCTGGCCTGTTTTCAGGCGGGCAAAAGCACGGTGTACCCCGGGTATCAGATTGTGAGCAACATAATACAGCTCTTTATGGTCCAGCATCCAACGTGCTTTTTCGCAAAAGTGAGATAAAGGAAACTGGTATAAAGTTCGCATGTATGCTCCATGTTTATCGTTATTGGATCAGGGCGTGTAGGCCGCTGTTTTATTCAGATACTTTAGTCACTCACTTTTAGAAAAACAATGTGATTTTTATTCAAAAATAAAATACTGGCTGATTATTCCTCTATGGTTGGTGGACTCACTACACATCCTGGAAAGCTCAGCGAATCATTTTAGGTCGCCAGAAGCATTTGATTGCAATAAACCACAAGCGCATGACCTGACTTTAGCCGTGCTTTCATGTAAAATCGGGGGCAATTTTTATATAACGCTTTTGTGAGTTATTTCATGGGTTTTAATTGCGGTATTGTCGGCTTGCCGAACGTTGGTAAATCTACACTTTTCAATGCCTTAACCAAAGCTGCTATTGCTGCAGAAAACTTCCCTTTCTGTACGATCGAACCAAACACTGGGATTGTACCTGTTCCTGATCCACGTTTAGACAAATTGACTGCAATTGTTAAACCGCAACGTGTTATTCCGACTTCTATGGAATTTGTAGACATCGCAGGTCTGGTAGCGGGTGCTTCTAAGGGCGAAGGCTTGGGTAACCAGTTCCTGGCCAACATTCGTGAAACTGATGCAATTGCTCACGTTGTGCGTTGTTTTGAAGATGAAAACGTCATTCATGTGAATGGTCGTATTGATCCATTAGATGATATTGCCACGATTAATACCGAACTTGCGCTTGCTGACCTCGATGCAGTAGCAAAAGCGATTACTCGTTTGGCTAAATCTGCCAAAGGTGGCGACAAAGAAGCTTTAGCGACTAAAGCTGTTCTGGAAAAAATTCAGCCTTTACTGGATGAAGGTAAACCGGCACGCGCAGCGGATCTGGATGATGATGAACGTAAACTGGTACGTGGCTTTGGCTTAATGACGCTGAAACCAACCATGTATATTGCTAACGTTGCTGAAGATGGTTTTGAAAATAACCCGCATCTGGATGCAGTGAGAAAATTAGCTGCTGAAGAAAATGCGATTGTAGTACCACTTTGTAACCAGATTGAAGCTGAAATTTCATTGCTTGAAGATGAAGACCGTGCTGAATTCCTGGAAGCAATGGGCATGGAAGAACCTGGCTTAAACGTGGTGATTCGCGCGGGATATTCACTGCTTGGCCTACAAACTTACTTCACCGCGGGCGTGCAAGAAGTTCGTGCCTGGACCGTGAAAGTTGGCGCAACTGCACCACAGGCAGCAGGCGTGATTCATACCGACTTTGAAAAAGGCTTTATCCGTGCAGAATGTATCGCTTATGATGATTTCGTGCAGTACAACGGCGAAGCTGGTGCGAAAGAAGCAGGTAAATGGCGTCTAGAAGGTAAAACTTACATCGTTCAGGATGGCGACGTTTTACACTTCCGCTTTAACGTCTAAGTATTTGCTGTTTCAAAAAGCCCCTTCTTGGGGCTTTTTTATTGATTATAAAAAAGGAGGTATAAGCGTAACAGGCTTTCTGAAAGCACATAAGATCAACACATTTTAACAATAATGATAACTATTCTCATATATAAATATTAAATTAGAGAGTATGTTAAATCTAATGAAATATAACCTAACTCCATTCTTCCCAAGGAATCCTGCCAATGAGCTACACTTTGCCTGCACTGCCTTATGCTTATGATGCGCTAGAGCCCCATATCGATAGCAAGACTATGGAAATTCATCATAGCAAGCATCATCAAACCTATATCAATAATATCAATGCAGGAATCGCGGGTACTGAATGGGAAGATTTATCAGTCGAAGCCTTAATTAGCAAATTCAATGAAGTGCCCGAGCAACTCAGACAGAACGTGATTAATAATGCCGGTGGACATGCCAATCATTCCCTGTTCTGGACAGTGATGAGTCCAGACGGCGGTGGTCATCCCGAAGCTGAAATTGCCAAGGCGATCGAACATGAATTAGGGGGATTCGAGGCATTTAAAGAAGCATTTACCCAAGCAGCGCTTAGCCGTTTTGGTAGTGGTTGGGCATGGTTAAGTATGGCGCCAGATCAAACGCTTATTGTAGAAAGTAGCGCCAATCAGGATTCTCCACTGATGCATGGCAATATTCCCCTTTTAGGTCTGGATGTTTGGGAACATGCCTATTATTTACAATATCAAAACCGTCGTCCGGAATATATCTCGGCTTTTTTCAATGTCGTGAACTGGAAAGAAGTGAATCGTCGTTATCTGGAAGCGTTGAACGCGCTTTAAATCTTTGAGGAGATCGGCCATGTCTACACGTACGTTGATTCAACGCATGATTGGCAGCACACTCCTGATCTGCGGTGTAATCGTGCTTTTATTAGAACATGTGTTGATGCCCTATTTTTAAAGTTTATTTTGCTAAAAAAGCCAGTCTAAATGACTGGCTTTTTATTGCTATAACTAAATCAAAAAAGGTTTATTGCATGTTGGCAATCGCGGTACCTTTTTGTTTAGGATCAGTATTTCCGAGTGCAGGATGGGCAATGGCATTCTGACATTGCAGTTTATCCCGCTCATAATCCGCCTGTTTTTGTTGCAGGCTGTTGCCATTTTCCATGGTCGTCCGCGCCCAGATTTCCAGACTGGTCAAGGCTTTACGACACAGGGCATATTTGCCTTCGGTCACCGAATCGGTCATTTTGACATTAATACGCCAGTCTGTACTCAATTTACGTGCCGGTTGACGTACTCGTGTTTCCAGCTGATCCACTTCTTTATTATAGACTAGTGGATCTACTTCATTGATCAGCTGCCATGCGGCATTGGCATAAGTCGTCGCATCATTGCTTAGTTTAGGTGCCGGTTTAATTTCTGGCTTGTCAGTCGATTGACTGTCATTCCCACACGCTTGTAACAACATTGCCGTGCTTATTAAAGCAGCAGTCAGCATCGTACGTGTCTTGAACATCCACATATCAGGCTCGCCAATTTAAACATTTCGGCACTATGCTATTAAATTCACGTAGAATACACAATCTTCATTTGACCCATCGTTCAACTCTCCTTTAAGGTGTGTCGTGTCTGAACCAAATCAACTCGCTACGCAACCTGCTGGCTTCTGGCAAGGTGCAAAAGATAGCCAAGCGATTATCTTCACTTATTTACCGGTGTCGTTTGCGTTTGGTGTTTCAGCCACCCAGTTTGGCTTTACCGCCTGGGAAGCTTTGTTCCTGTCCTGCTCGATGTATGCAGGTGCCAGCCAGTTTTTGGTGGTCGCTCTCTTAGGCAGTGGAACATCTATCTGGATGACGGCATTAACGGTAATAGCTTTAGATATTCGCCATCTGCTCTATGGTCCGGCGCTGCAAAACCTGATTCAAGACCGGCTCAATTTAAAGAAAACAGCAATGTGGTCTTGGGGTCTGACCGATGAAGTCTTTGCCTCTGGCATGATCAAGCTCTCGCAACGGCGTCAAGAATGGTCGGAATCCTGGATGCTCGGTTTAAGCCTGTTTAGCTGGATGTCCTGGGCTCTCGGATCTTTCCTCGGTGGCTTATTTGCCGATCAGGTCAGCAACCTGCCGCAGTTCTTGCAGGCTGCACTAGACTTCCTGTTACCTGCACTATTCCTAAGTTTCTTGTTGGCAGCCTTTGAAAAGAAACATACTTTTGTGGTAGCCGTTACAATTCTGGTATCTGCGATTGCCTGTTACTTTATCGACTTGTCTGCCGCGATTTTTATCGGGATTAGTTCGGGTATTTTTGCCGGCCTGTTCAAGCACTATATTCTGAAACAGCCAGACCCTGAACACGCAGGAGATCAAGCATGAATCTAGAGATTATTCTGGTGGGGATTATAGTCGGCATTGCCAATTTCGCTTCCCGTTTCGGACCTTTTTTTGTGATTCAGAAATTTCAGCAAGGTTCGCAAAAACGTGGAGCATTGTGGCTAAAAATTGCTTTGGGCTCAATCGGTATTGCTGCGATCAGCTCTATGCTGGTGGTTGCTACCTTGCCGCCTCTCTTGGAAACACCCAATAAAAGCTTTGCCATGCTGGTCGGCTTTATTGTGCTTATTGCTTTGTACTTCAAGTTTAAACGGATCGTGATGGCGACCCTGACCGCAGCGCTGACCTATGGTCTGGTATATACTTATGTACCCATGCCTTTTTAAGATTTAAATGATTAATCAATCAAGACAAAGGTTTATGCTAAACTCAAAGTATAGGTCTTTTTATATAACGAAAACCAGAAAAGATAGCCATGTGTGCAGTCAAACTGGTAAGTGAAGGGAAAATCTTTATTCATCATCAGCGCGATGAAATGTTAACCGTGTTTCATCGATATGAATTACCGGGACAGTATTTTGAATGTTTTATCAATGCTCAGAATTTTACAGGCCATTTTGTTGAAATACATGCTCAACCGGCAGATCAAGTTCGTGTGGTTTATATTGAAAAGAATGGCACTCATCAAATTATTGCCATGCTTAATCAGAGCCAACACGTGATGCATCTTCATCCTTTGACATTGATTTGGGGTAAATGGAGCTTCATACATCGTGTCCTGCCGAATGCTCTAAAAATTTTTGCTGGTTTATTTGCGCTCCTTTTTATTCTTTTTTCAGCTACCGCCTTTTCAGCAGATCAGTTCCAGCTCACCACCATCTTGCGAGACTGCATTCAATTCACAGTTTTTGGGCTACTGTTATTTTTGCTGTGCTTCGTCCTGCCTTTTGTATTGCCCTATGCCTATGTCCTGCATGTGCGTACATTGCGTCTGTTAAAGATGATGAATATCAATGCTGAACAATTTGCACAAATAGAAAAATAAAAATCTCAAAACGGAATCTATCATCTGCAAACTCAGTCTGACAGCGCTGCGAAAATGACAGCGCCTCCTTATTCAAATCCAGAAAAACTTTATAAATAAAACTGTTGGTCAATATCACAATTTTGTATGAATCTTGGCTTAACTGCCGGCTCAGTTCTGCTATGCTAAAAGTCCATAAAATCAAGCATGGATGATCCACATGAGCGTGACTATTGGTACTCCCCTTCAATCTTCTGCCTATAAAGTTCTATTATTGGGTTCTGGTGAACTGGGCAAGGAAGTGGTGATTTCACTACAACGCCTTGGAGTCGAAGTTCATGCTGCTGACCGTTATGATTATGCACCGGCCATGCAGGTTGCGCATTACTCCTATACTCTGAATATGGCTGATGCCGATGAATTAAAACAGCTGATCCAACAGATCCAGCCACATTTAATCGTTCCTGAAATTGAAGCGATTGCGACCGAAGTGCTGCTTGAAATAGAAGCCCAGAACATTGCTACTGTCATTCCTTCCGCCAAAGCCGTTAATCTGACCATGAACCGTGAAGGCATTCGTCGTCTGGCTGCGGAAGAACTGGGGCTACCAACCTCAGCTTACCGTTTTGCTGACAGTTTAGAATCTTTCCGCGCGGCCTGCGACGATGTCGGTTATCCAAACTTTGTTAAACCGGTGATGTCATCTTCAGGCAAAGGCCAGTCTCGTGTCACCCGCTTTGATGAAGTCGATGCGGCCTGGGAATATGCGCAAACCGGTGGCCGGGTCAATCAGGGTACTGTGATTGTAGAATCACAAATTGACTTTGATTTTGAAATTACCTTATTGACTGTTCGTGCAAAAAACCCAGAAACTGGTGAAATCGAAACGTCTTACTGCGATCCTATCGGACATCGTCAGGACTCAGGCGATTATGTGGAAAGCTGGCAGCCTCAACCGATGACTCCGGCCGCGCTGGAAGAGTCTAAGCGCATTGCCAACAAGGTCACCACAGCACTTGGTGGTTGCGGAATCTTTGGGGTGGAACTCTTTGTAAAAGGCGAAAAAGTATGGTTTAGTGAGGTTTCCCCGCGTCCACACGATACTGGACTGGTGACTTTAGCCTCCCAATTTCAAAGTGAATTTGAACTGCATGCACGTGCTATTTTAGGTTTGCCGGTCAATACTGCACGACATAGTACTGCTGCCAGCGCGGTGATTTATGCCGGAGTAGATGATCGTAATCTTTCATTTTCTGGCCTGAATCTTGCTTTAGCAGACGGCAATACCGATTTGCGCCTGTTTGGCAAACCAGAAGGTTTTAAACGTCGTCGTATGGGCGTTGCCACGGCACGTGCAGAAACTATTGAACAGGCACGTGAACTGGCCCTCCAGGTCGCAAACCAAGTTAGCGTCAACCAAAACTAAGCTGAAATACCAACGGACGACTGTACATGATCAACACCCATCCCCTGCTGAATTACGCTAAAAGTAACCATGACATTAAAGCCATCAATCAATGGCGCAGTGATGTCGAAAATCAGCTTCAGGAAAGTTTTGAAAATGGGCAGTCGATTCGGGATATTATTCTGGCGCGTTCCAACCTGATTGATGAAGCCTTAAAATTTCTCTGGCAGCATGCGGAACTGGATCAAACTGATTTGGCCCTGTTTGCGGTTGGGGGCTATGGCCGCCGTGAAATGCTGCCTTATTCTGATGTCGATATCATGATCTTGTCAGAAGATGAGATTAGCCCAGACCAGGAACAGCTGATTTCTATATTTATTTCATCGCTATGGGACGTTGGAAATTTCAAACCCGGTATCAGTGTCCGCACCATCAATGAATGTGTCAATCAGGCCAGCAGTGATCTGACCGTCGCCACTACCCTGATTGAAGCCCGTCTGATTACTGGCAATGAAAACCTGTGCAAATGGCCACGTCGCATCGTGTCACGTACCTGGACCGACAAAACCTTTTTTGATGCCAAGATGGATGAGCAGCATAAACGCTATGCTCAGCACAACAATACCGAAAGCAATCTGGAACCGGATATTAAAAATGCACCGGGCGGTATTCGTGACATCAACCAGATTGGCTGGATTGCCAAACGGCATTTCCGCGTCAATCGCATTTACGATCTGGTGCATCTCGGTTTTATTTCAGAATTTGAACTCGGTGTGCTTGAGGAAGCCGAAAGTTTCCTCTGGGAAATCCGTCATCACCTGCACCGCCTGACCAAGCGCGATGAAAACCGTTTATTGTTCGATTATCAGCGCGACATTGCAGCCAAATTTGGCTATGTACGTGAAGAGACGCATCATCCGAACTATCCAATTGAACAGTTCATGAAGCGCTATTATCGCACTGCACAGCAAGTGTCTACGCTGAACGAAATGCTGCTGGCCTATTTTAATGAATCGGTCATTACGCCACGTTTACCACAATATGAACGCCAGATCGAAGAAATCAACCAGAACTTTAAACTGGTCGACGGCAAACTGGCCGTGCAGCATCACAAGATTTTCTCGGAAAATCCAAGCGCAATTCTGGAAATTTTCTATCTGTTGGCCAATCGTCCTGAGATCGAAGGCATACGTGCGCGTACCTTACGCCTGCTGACCTTGGCTGGAAAACGTATTGATCAGGATTTTCGGGATAATCCGGTGCATCAGGCGCTGTTCATGGCAATTATCCGCTCACCGCATCGACTCTATGACACCATGGTCGCCATGAAGCGTTACGGTGTGCTCGGAAATTATATTCCAGCCTTTGGACAGATTCTGGGATTGATGCAATATGACCTGTTCCATATCTATACGGTCGATGCGCATACCTTATTGCTGCTGCGTAATTTAAACCGCTTTAAAGAACCTGAATTTGCCAAAGAATTTCCGGTGGTCAGTTCCGTATTCCAGCGTTTGACCCGTCGTGACATTGTCTATCTGGCGGCAATTTTCCATGATATCGCCAAAGGCCGTGGCGGTGATCACAGTGAACTCGGCGCCAGCGATGCGATTAAATTCTGCCGTAGCCATGGCTTTACCGAACGCGAAAGCAACCTGGTGGCTTGGCTGATCCAGAATCATCTGGTGATGTCTGTCACCGCCCAGAAAAAAGATATCTCCGATCCGGATGTGGTCAAGGAGTTCGCCGAAAAAATGGGTGATATGGAGCATCTGGATTATTTATACACCCTGACAGTGGCAGATATTAATGCCACCAATCCCAAGTTATGGAATACCTGGCGCGCTTCCCTGATGCGTCAACTGTATACCCAGGCGCGCGATGTAATCCGTTCCGGTCTTGGTCGTCCGGTTGATTATCAAATGCTAATTGAAGATACTAAATTTGCAGCCAGCGAACTTCTGGTTCAGGACTTTTCACTGGATGAAGTAGAAAAAGTCTGGCAGGAACTTGGTGATGACTATTTCCTGAAAGAAACAGCAGATGAAATTGCCTGGCATACCCGTGCCATTTTACAACACGGGGATAATCCTGCCCCACTGGTGTTGATGCGGGCGCACCGTAAATATGCCCAGGATGCGGTACAGATCTTTATTTATACGCAGGACCAACCCAACCTGTTTGCCACAACGGTAGCTATTCTGGATCGCATGAATCTGGATGTACAAGATGCACGGATTATTACTGCCACCAAAGCCTTCAGTCTGGACACCTATGTGGTACTGGACCGTTTTGGTACCTTATTGACCGATCCGGAACGCGAAGCCACAGTGATTAAAGCCCTGAAAAATGCCTTGAGTCATTCAGATGAATATCCTGGCTTGATGCAGCGCCGGATCCCACGTCAATTACGTCATTTCGATATTGAAAATACAGTCGATATCAGTGTCAATCCTGCCTTGAATCAAAATATGGTTGAAATTGCCACTCTCGATCATCCCGGTTTGCTTGCCAAAATCGGCGGTTTAT